>JBCBTQ010000039.1:0-33122 GCA_039818605.1 Cyanobacteria bacterium J06639_14
CGATTAGGAGCTGCCATAGACTCCGCCACACCTGTCCCAAACTTAAGATGTAAAGCGTCTACCTGTATAGGCACGAGCAGTAAATGACTCATAATCGTAATCCCGTAAATGAGGTTTCGAGTAGTAAATTGTGTCGAAATAAATGAGTGCCACGCACGTTATTAGCTTGCCGCAGCTAACAAAACTGCACCAGTCAAGTTCACAGCTTAGGCTCACAAGTTAAGTCACAACTTAAACCAGTGCTGGTATTCTGTGCTTAGCTTAGGAGCCACATCTGGGCCGAGCGAGCTGGCACGAAGAGAGACAGCGTGTTTCCAGAAAGCGTTAAACTGTGGCTGTGAATGAGATCTACATAGGTGCCTGGATTTTTGAGCCCCCAGGTATTGAGGTCTACCCGTTGGTCTGAATCGCTTTTGTTAATCGCGACAATGCCGCGATCGCCTCGGCGAAATATCAGCAAAGTATCGCTTTCGTAGAGCGTAGTCATCGGCTCGCCATGTAGCGCATTGTGAAACTTAATCATGGCGGTGATGTCAGGGCGCTTGTACAGATTCAGCCAACGATCTTTGTCTTCTGGGTAGTGAGATTCGTTGTTGTCGGAGTAGATTAGCGAGACACCGCCATCTCGCCCAAGCATGTAAGCATGCGCTAAATGTTCATCTTGAGGAGAGAGTAACCAAGTGCGAAATCCGTCATTATGAGGAACATCGTGATTAACCACAAAGGTGACTGCTCTATTCCACGGAAGCGCGTTGCCATAATCTTGAGGGCGCACCAGCTGACGGAGTGAGCCGCCGAAGCTAAAGGCTTCACGAATGGTGTTAAACAGTGGAAAGTCATAGGCTGACATCCAAGTTTCTCTGAGGAAGGGTTCTAGAAAAACGCGCTCATCATGGTCGCTCCCTGTGAGCACTTCCCCAAACCAAAATTTCTCCTGTACAGATGGGTGATCGGCAATGTTATCGACCATTCGCTCAGTGATGTGCTTGATGGCATCTACGCGAAACCCATCAAATCCCATCTTCACTAAGGCTTTGACCATTAATTGTTGTTGCTCGAAGACCCAAGGAGAATCTTTAAGATCCGGAAGGCCAGATAGATTTTGATATTGCACGGCCCCGCGATCAGACCATTCGTGGCCTTCAATTTCACCCGCATGATTAAAGTCAGAGCTAGAGAATAGACCTTCGTTTAGATCGCCATACAGTCGGTTCTCCTCGTAGAGATCGGGTTTTGCTTTGTAGCGCTCGAGTTCTGTTGTGCCTGGAAAATTGAAGCGATCGTTTCGAGCTTCATTTGCCATATGGTTAATGACAAGATCCGCATACACCCGTAGTTTAGGTGTACCTTCATGGCAAGCGGCAATCAGTTGCTCTAAATCTATTTTTCCACCGAGGTGAGAAAGCAAAACCCGATAATCTTTGGGCTGATAGCGCTGCCACCACTGATCTCCGTTAGGATCAGAGTAGAGCGGTGGCGGAATCAAAATAGCGCCATAACCAGCTGAGCGAATGGTTTCTAGATTGCTGATGATATCGGTGTAGCGCCAGTTAAAGGCATGAAGAATAACGTTGCGCATAGTGTTCTCCTAATCCTGATGGGTTTCTCTTTTTCTTTATTCCGAAACTCAAAGGGTTACGTTAAAGGCTATGAAAGGCTAATTGCTGATTGACTGACAAAAGATCGCAAATACAGATATGGGATGGTCGCTTTAGCTGATGAAGCCCCCTAAATCCCCCGAGTCCGGGGGACTTTGAGACAAGAAGTGCATTAACTTTCTAGCTTGCAATCGAGAAGTACTGGTTCGGCTTTGCTCCCCCATAATTGGGGGCCGGGGGGCTTTTCAGCGATCTCGATACTCGGCCAAAACGACGCAATCTAATAGCCCTGATAAAAAATCAGGACCGTTTATACGAAGCGTTTGAGTGAGAGAAAACATTGGTTTGTGTTACGACTAAGTAACAGCAGAACGCTCGCTTGCTGCATTTGCTTGTTTCTATGACACAGTCTGAGAGGCTACGTTATGGGCTACGAAAGGCTGACTTATGGCTGACTTGTGAGACTGACGGATCAATTAACTGCAATTGCTTGAGTTCAAACGGGGGTAGTCACCAGCGCGAAAGAGGGCTACAAAGATACGCTTGAGCCTGATTGTCCAGTGCAGTGCGGGGGTGACTCGCTTTAGGGGTGGATTTTGCCATGTGCCATTAATCGCCTCTTGTTGTGGCAAGTAAAGCCGCAAGGATATGAAGAAGCCCTTATCTGGTGCAGGTAGCCAATTCTTTCTCTTTTTTTCTTCAGTGGGTCGAGCGTACTGGATATAAAGCGTCAGCCCCCCATCTCCGTCAAGAACGAGTTCGTTGTTGTCTAACATCGTTGAATTAATCAGGTAGCGCTCGAGTTTGTTCTCAACAAGGAGCTGCTCGGGGAGGTTATACATGGTTGCCGACCAGAAAGCGTCAGCCGGTGGCAATCCACCTGGCTCGAAGCGTAGTGCATAACAGACATCGCCTGAGGCATTTAATTCGTTGCCGTCTGAATCGTTATAGTAGGAGGGATACATGGCCTCCTCAATGGAATTGCCCCAGATGCCAAGAATCGCGCCAGCCATACGGTACAGGTAAATGTTACCTGTTTCCGTCAAGTGTTCACGTGTGCCAAATAGGTCGGCGGCGGTGACTTCTTGAGTGGCAAGTTTATTCTTCTTCAGCTCCAGATAAGCATCCCAACCATCCTTTACGCCTTGCTCGACGGCCTGTTTTAATTCTTCAGAGAGTTCTATCGGCTTAAAGGTTAAGCCAGGGCCGATGTTTAGCTTGGCGAAGCGAGCCATTAATTCCGTTTCCGATTCGTGGGTTGAACAAAACGTCGTTAGCAGGAAGTTCAACAGGCTAAATATTCTGGGTGAAGTTTCGCCCTCGTCAAGCCTTACAGGTCTCGGGTATTTCACCGCTGGCATTTTTGCTGGCGGCTCCGTATTTGTAAACTGGCTCAGCGGCTGAACCTTATAACCGTTCTCAATGATGTTTTTGACATTCTCTAAGTCATCTGAGCCGAAAAGCTGGGTGCGGTACAAGGCTAGTGCAAGACTGGTTTCGCTACGGATAACAGCGGTGATGTCATCCGGTATCTGACCCGTCCAGTCAGGCCCCGCCAGCAAGTACTTGCCTCCACCATTGCCTGTCGTCCGAGTGCCAACGTATTCGAAATTGTGAGTGTAAGTATCAATGAGTTGGATAGAGTAGTAGCGTTTAGGGTCTATAACTGGGACCGTCAAAACTAAAGGTTCCGCACGAAGATCTGCGCCAACCACACAGTAAGGTGTATCCGCATTCGGTGTCTGAATTGTTGTGTCCGATGGTGTGAACAGTTGTGCTTTGCCAAGCAATTCGTTCAAGGGTCCCCTGTATTCGGCATTATTGGGCCAAAGAAAGAAAGCAAAAAGTATCCGATAGCTGTCCACCATCGGATACGCGTAAATGAATGCCTCTTTCGCGATCAATCGGGCTTCTTGTGGTGTCAGTGTGGATGAATCAGTCATTCTCAAATTTTCCTTCACAAGTCATGTGCTAAACCCCGTCTAGGTTGAGACCCTTAGTTTTTCCTCTTCTGATTTCAGATGAGTTGTCACCCATAATCGGTCTGCAATCGCTATTGGTTCGTCATTAATCCGCTGCTGAAAAAGCTCAACCTGGGCAATCAAATCTGCTTTCTGGTCATAACAAGTGTGAGACGTGACATCCTCGCGCAACCAATGTCAAAGGTGTTCAACCGCCATAAAATCGGGACTATAGGCAGGTAGCTGATGTCATTGCCAGAGAGTCGATGCTCTTCTGAAATGTTGCCTTGCTCGACACACGTCACTAGCTTGCCCCAGCTACCTAGACTGCGCCAGTCAAATTCACAGCTTAGGTTCCCAAGTTAAGTCACAACTTAAATCAGCTCTGGAGTTGTGCGCTAGAAAACAAGCAGGGTGGGACTTCCAGGCATCTCTCTTGACTGGAAGCTATGGTCACAAGTTAAGACTTGAATCCTAATCACAACTTAAGCGCTCTACTATAAAGTATTAAAAAGGTATTAAACGTAAAAATGGATTGCTTAAGGTTGCAGCGAATCCTTTAGTCTTCATCTGATTGAATCCCCATGATGAAAAAGTCGAGAAGAGGGAAACGTAGACGTGGCGTGAGACTCTCCTCTCAGGGATGGGAACGACTGCAAACGGCAGAAGCTCAGCAAGCTGCTAAAGATAACGATTGCCAACCCTACACCCTAGAGGCCCTAACTCAGATTACGGGACTGAGCATTAACACCCTGACGAAGGTGCGGTCTGGTAAGACATCGGTTGATCGCCAGACGATCGCAGACTATTTTGAGGCGTTTGGTCTGACGCTGATGCCTGAAGACTATGTTCACCCGGAGGCCGTAGAAGACGATTGTCCCCCTTCAGTCCCAAAGGTTGTGATCGCCAATGGACAAATCGCCAATGAGCAAACCGCTAACGGGCAAATCGCCAATGGACAAGTTGATTGGGGCGAAGCTCCCGATGTCTCGATCTTTCATGGTCGCACTGAAGAGTTAGCGACTTTGGAAACCTGGCTACAGGGCGATCGCTGTCGGCTAGTGGGGATTTTGGGCATGGGGGGCATCGGTAAGAGCGCCCTGTCGGTCAAGCTGGCCCAGCAGATGCAGGGGGAGTTTGACTATGTGGTCTGGCGATCGCTGCGGAACGCTCCCCCGCTAGATAGCTTGCTACAGGATCTGGTGCTATTTCTATCGGATCAACAGGACTCAGAAGCAACGCCAAATCGTCTCCGGCACTGGCTGCAAACCTCCCGCTGCCTGGTGATTTTAGATAATGTCGAGACTATTCTCCAGGCCAGCAATCGGGCCGGCCAATATCGCGTCGGCTATGAGTGCTATGGCGACCTGTTTCGCATGTTGGGGGAATCGCCCCACCAAAGCTGTGTGCTGATCACCAGTCGCGAAAAACCGGCGGAAATTGCCACCTTTGAAGGGTTGGAGCTGGCGGTGCGATCGCTCCAGTTACGGGGCTCCCTCCAAACGGCCTTAGGCGTCATCGAGACTAAAGATCTGGTGGGCAGCCCCCAGCAAAAACAGCAACTTTGCGAACACTATGGTTGTAGTCCACTGGCGTTAAAAATTGCGGCGGGGTCGATTCAGGCCTTGTTTGACGGTGAGATTGGCCCCTTTTTAGACGAAGGCGTCTTTCTCTTTAACGGCACCCAGCGCCTGCTGGATCAACAGTTTGAGCGACTCTCGGCCCTGGAAAAAAACATCATGTACTGGTTAGCCATTAACCGTGAGTGGACCGCCATTCCCGCGCTGGCGAGCGATCTGGTGCCGACGGTCACCCGACCGCGCCTCCTAGAGGCCCTCGAATCCCTCGGCTGGCGATCGCTGATTGAGCAACAATCCAGACACTACACCCAGCAGCCGGTGGTGATGGAATACGTCACGGAACGGTTAATTGAGCGGGTGGTCACTGAAATCACGGAACAAAAACCGGCCCGACTGATCAGCCATGCGTTACTCAAAACAACCGCGAATGACGTTGTGCAAGCCACACAATTCAACCTCATCCTCGAACCCATTGCCCAACAGCTTGTTGCCCATCTAGGCAGCGCCGCCGACATTGCGACGATGCTGATTCAGTGCCTCGACCCTTTACGCGGCCAACCGCCTGCCCGGTCGGGATATGCAGCGGGCAATGCTCTCAATCTCATGCGTCAGCTCCAGGTTGAGGTGACCCACGGTGACTTTTCCCAGCTCACCATCTGGCAAGCCTATTTACAGGGCCTCAACCTCCATCAAGCCAATTTTTCCCAGGCCCACTTTTCGCAAACGACTTTTTACGACGCCTTTGGGGGTATTCATAGCGTCGCCGTCAGTCCCGATGGTCGTCTGTTTGCCGCCGCCGGGACGAGCGGTGTCATTCAACTGTGGCAGATGGCGAATGGCGAAGAGTACGGTTGCTGTCGCGGCCACGATGGCTGGATCTGGTCGATCGCCTTTAGTCCCGATGGTGAATGGCTGGTGAGCGGCAGCGCCGACCAAACCGTGAAAATTTGGGATGTCCACACGGGATGCTGTATGCAGACATTGAATGGACACACGAATTGGGTCCGGTCAGTTGTATTTAGCCCCGATGGCAAGAGGGTTGCGAGCGGCAGTTCTGATCAGACGGTCAAACTCTGGGATTTAGAGGGCCGTTGTCTGCAAACTCTGAAGGGCCATACGAATTATGTGCAAGCAGTCGCCTTTAGGCCCGATGGTCGCCTGATTGCGTCCGCCGGGTGGGATCAGCGGCTCAACATTTGGGAACTGGCGAGCAGTGAATGTTTGCACACCATCGAGGATACGAACAGTTTTTGGTCGCTGGCCTTTAGTCCCGATGGTCAGGCGATCGCCACGGGCAGCACCGATGACACCGTGCGCATTTGGGATGTGCAGACGGGGCAGCGCCGCCAAACCTTCACGGGCCACACCCATGCCGTGCGCTCGGTAGCCTTTAGTCGCGACGGTGAGGAACTCGTCAGCGGCGGCGGCGATCAGACGATCAAAATTTGGCAGGTGCAGGCGGGGCGCTGCGCCAAGACTCTGTCTGGCCACAGCAATTGGATTTGGTCGATCGCCTTTAGTCCTAACGGCACCACCTTGGTCAGCGGCGGTGAAGACCAAACGGTGAGAATTTGGCAGACCCAAACGGGACACTGCTTGAAGTCATTGACAGGCTACGCCAATGCCGTGCGGGCGATCGCCTTTAGCCCCGATGGGCAAACCCTCGTCAGCGGCAGCGATGACTGTGCTGTTAAGGTCTGGGATATTGACCGGGAACGGTGTCTACAAACATTAACAGGCCACAAGAACTGGATCTTGTCTGTTGCCTTTCATCCTGATAACCGCTTGATTGCGAGTAGCAGTGCGGATCAAACTGTGAAAATTTGGGACATCCGGCGCAACCGCTGTGTGAGAACACTACCGGGGCATACCAATACGGTTTGGTCTGTTGAGTTTAGCCCCAAACGTCAACTCCTCGCCAGTGGCGGGCACGACAGAACCATACACCTATGGGATATTCAAGACGGTCACCGTTTGGCAGTTCTAGAGCATCCCAGTCAGGTGCGATCGGTGGCCTTTAGCCCGGATGGACAAACGTTGGTGAGTGGTTGTTCTGACAAACAAGTCTGGCTCTGGGATACCCATAGCGGTCAGTGCCTGAGGGTGATGTCAGGACATACTGGTATGGTGTGGGCTGTTGCTTGTAGTACCAACACTCCCATTAGTGCTAATACGCTCACGATTGCGAGTGGTAGTTCGGATAAGACCCTACGTCTTTGGGATGCCCAGAGTGGAGACTGTCTTAGAACATTGATGGGGCATACGAATTGGATCTGGTCGGTTGCGTTTAGCCCGCAAGGTCATCTCTTGGCGAGTGGTAGCGCAGACAAAACTGTGAAACTATGGGATGTTTATGATGGCACGTGTCTAAAGACGTTGGTTGGCCATGCCAATGTGGTGCGATCGCTAGCCTTCAGCCCTCAGGGGGATTGCCTTGCCAGTGTTAGTGAAGACGAAACGATCAAACTTTGGGACGTTAAAACAGGCAAATGCTTTAAAACGCTGAGGTGCGATCGGCCCTACGAAGGCATGAACATTACCGGAGCCAGGGGACTAACCGATGCTCAGAAGGCGACATTACAGATCTTAGGCGCGATTGGGGCATAGGCGATTGCTGGCCGTTTTGCATCGCACCGAAGCTTACGCAGCAATCCCAAAGATCTAGTGGATGAAAGGGTATTGGTAAATGGAAAGCTGAATTAAGCCACTCCGTTGCTCCCTTTGGGAGCCGCTGGCACAAACGACTTAATCTTTGAATCCAGCTGGATATCTGCTCTGTATTCTTTACAGAGCAGATATCCAGGTAACGTTATGCTACGGCGCAACCCGCTAGTTCATTTTCATGGCCCGCGAAAGTATGCAAAGCCCCAAATTGCCTTTCTGAGCGGACTTTGTGTCCTATTGATTAACGCAGGCTGTAGCTCAACACCTCAGTCTTCGACCTCTCAAGCAGAGGCCGAATCGCCACAGTCCGACATTGCGCTCGTATCAGAACAAGGCTGGGACACGTCAGAGGTAAACACCTTAGATACTCAAAGCAGCGGTATTTGGGCGATCGCGCTCAGCCCTGATCAAACCCTACTCGCCGCTGCCAGTAACGACAACACTGTACAGCTATGGGATTTGGAGACGGGCGAGCTAGTACAAACACTTGAAGGCCATACAGACGCAGTCCTTTCTGTAGCCTTCAGCCCAGACGGTGAGCAAATAGCCAGCAGCGGCAAAGATACGACTATTCGACAGTGGAATGTAGAAACTGGAGAACTCACACGCACGATCAACGCCAACACAAAGTCCGTTCGATCTGTCATCTTTAGTCCAGATGGTGAAAAGCTTATCAACAGCAGTTGGGACAACACGATCAAGACTTGGGATGCTGAAACGGGCGACCTGATTACAACGATGGCAGGACATAGCGAAGGCATCTTTGCAGTCGCTGTTAGCCCTGATGGAAAGACGATTGCTAGCGTTAGCCAAGATAAGACGATCAAGCTCTGGGATTTGGAAACCGGCGAAATTCTGGAAACCCTGAGCGGTCATACCGATAACGTGAGAGCAGTTGCCTTTAGTCCAGATAGTACGCTGCTTGCCACAGGGGATGCAGATAATGAGATTAAGCTTTGGGATGTCGAGAATAGGTCTTTAGTGCGATCGCTCACTGGCCATGCCGGACACATTAACACGGTCGCTTTCAGCCCAGACGGTACCGCCTTACTCAGCGGCGCTGAAGATAAAACTCTCAAGCTTTGGAACGTCGAAGATGCCACTGTTGTACAGACTTTAGAGGGAAGTACAGGCGGCGTAAACTCTGTAGCCTTTACCCAAGACAGCACCATGCTTGTCAGCGGTAGCGGCGCTGAAGATGGCGCGATCCGAATCTGGCGTCCGTAGCACCGCGCTTAGCTCTGTTGCAAGAATGAAGCATTGGCTTGAACAAGAAAGTAGTCTAAGAATTCGGCGAACCCATTCAATTTAGATTCCTGTATCGAATGAAGTCATCGCAAATGTGAGAATTCATTGAAGTTTACTTATGCTTTTAATCAGAGAAAAGCGAAAGCATAAACTTTAGTATCAGGTTTGGAAATTAGTCTTTTTGGAGAGTACTCTAATAAATAAGAAGTGAACAGCTTCGAGGTCGAATCAGTTAGTTACTCAGTCAACCTTAGCAAGGAGGTTAGACATCGATTTAACGTCTGAGATAGATTCGCAAAACGTGACAGCACCCAATCAGCTTTTTTATATTTCCTATTTGTTGTAGCTGAGAGCAATGCGAAGAATATAGTGGGGCAAACAGTCCTGGGAACTATATTTAAGTATCTCTATACAGGCTTCTTAAATGTGAGGAAATCATTTGGAAAAGCAGTTCTGGGTGCTGTCGTTGTTTTATGCATCAGTTGAAATGATGGAATTGGACATTTCAGGGACTCAGTGTCAGAACTGGTTACCCAACATTGAAAGGAAGCGATCGCCTGCCGTTCCATCACAGGAATTTAACAGTCGGGATGGCTGGATTCGAACCAGCGGCTGCTTGTTCCCAAAACAAGCCGTCTGACCACTGACGGTGAATCGCCATACGGGGATGATGGGATTTGAATCCACGATCTTTCGCTCGACAGGCGACTGCTCTGAGCCAGACTAAGCTACACCCCCCAAAGGTGGCAATATTCAGTTGTCAAGGTTCAAGAGCAATATAATACAATGTAGTTTATATACTACAAAATGTCAAGGTCATACTACAACTTTTTGGCGCTGGGCAGAAATGGAACAGGCATGACTGTGAACCTCAAAAAAATAATCCCCGCTTTTGAGAGTCGAAAGCGGGGGCTGGAGCAGTGAATGTGCTTTTCCCTAAAGGGATGAGAGCAACCTGTCGTCCCTTCCGCTTTTGATCAAATGATTTCGACCCAGCCATTCGATACCTGTGAAGCTGATGCCTTTATGAGCTGATGCCACGGGATAATGATGAAGCTCATAGATCGTAAAACGCGCTGATTCTCTGCCGAAACTTTGATGAGGTCGGCGCAGCATGGCATTTTGCGAATGCGATCGCATTCGCTGTAAACAAACAACCGCCTTTAGAATTTTGGATATAAAAGAGCTTTGAGTAAAACCGTATAGTCTGTTTCAAACGTCCCCGCTAGTCCATGGTGCAACGTCAGGCAAACTCAACTGACCCTAGCGATGGCGCCTTAATCCTCACCGCTGAGCAGGTCGCGGCGCTGGATGCGTTGGATGAGTTTGTCCATAGCCAGGAAAAGCTTTACTTGCTGATAGGCTATGCCGGCACGGGCAAAACGACACTGCTACAACTATTTATCAGCAGTCTGCAGATGCAGGGTGATCACCGCAAAGTTGTGCTATCAGCCTTCAGTAATAAGGCCACTAAGGTTCTCGCGACCATGGCTGAGCAGTGGCAGTTAGCGGTGGATGCCATGACCTGCTGCACTCTGCTGGGGTTAAGGCCCGTCATAGATGAGAACACGGGAAACCAGGAATTTCTACCCGACCGCAAACAGGGGAGCCAGGTCGATCGTTACCATCTGGTGATCGTGGATGAATGCTCCATGGTGAACGAAGAATTGTGGGGCCTGCTTGTAAATGCCGTCTCCAGCCTCTATGGACAAACCCAAATTTTGTTTGTTGGCGACCCCGCGCAGCTACCCCCAGTCAATGAACCAGAATCAGCTTGCTTCCGACAAATTCACCATAAATCAGAACTCACAGAAGTCGTACGCTACGGCGGTGCCATCGGCGTAATTGCCGAAGACATCCGGCGTAATTTGGCGCGAGAACGGTTGCCTCAACTGCACAGTGACACGAACGCAGACTACACAGAAGGATGCTTTGTCCTCCCTCGTTATGCCTGGGAAAGCTTGATGTTAAAGGCATTTACCAGCGAGGCTTACTGGGAAAATCCGGATCAGGTACGTGCCCTAGCTTACACAAATCGGCGGGTTGCTCAACTCAACCAACTGATCCGTAAAGCGATCTATGGCTCGACGGCCTTACGGTTTGTTTCCGGTGAGCGCCTGATCGCCGTGAATCCTTGCCTAGAAGATGACTCCATCATTCTGCCCACCTCAGCCGAATGTGAGGTGCTTGGAGTCTCTCAGGGGCAGGATAGAGAATGGCCGATTTGGCGCTTATCCGTAGAAACGGAAGATCATAAATTCAGAACGCTACGGGTACTCCACGAGTCGGGGCAGCGGGAAATGAGAACGAACCTAGATGGACTGGCCCGCGAAAAGCGCTGGATGGAATTTTGGGATTTGAGGCAGCGGTTTCACGCCGTGGATTATGCCTACAGCCTGACGATTCACAAAAGTCAGGGGTCAACGTTTCAAGATGTATTTGTCGATGTGCCTTCTATGGCAGCAAATCGCAATGTGACTGAGCGCAACCAACTTTGCTATGTCGCGTTTACTCGGGCGGCAAAGCGGCTATTTGTGTATCAGTAATTAGGACTTCCTGAAAAACCGTTGAATCCTGTCAGCGAGAGGGTTTAAGTGTGGAGCACAAGTGTTCAAGTGCAAGGAAAATGACGATGATTAGCCTATAGCTAAGCCATTGCAGTGACTGCGCTAGGAATTTGCGTAATGGGCTAGCACTTATTTTTTATCTCAATCCTTACCTCAAAAAGGGCTAAATCTAGCCAAAAATGTCCAACCTCATTCCCTCGCACGTTACCCATAAACCTCAGAACCTTTTCACAAAAAGGTTTACAGCCTACTCTACTTAAAAGCCGACGGCGGGATTTGAACCCGCGACCGCTCGATTACGAATCGAGTGTTGATGTCTTATTCCTCAGGTACTTCAAGACTTTCTGGCTTGAGTTACCCCAAATTTACCCCAATTTAATTACGCTAAATATACGGCTGTTTACGTATCCCCGGAGCCTCCTGACCCTATGAGGGCAGCAATATTATCGGGTACCCACAGAAGGGTTGGCAGGTCGCTCCTTTGGCAAGTCTCATCGAACGATTAGCCGATGGGAAACTCGCCTGTCTGAGCAGGTAGCCTACTGGTCGCCGCCAGCGCCAGAGGCAGCCGATGTCACCCTCGAAGGCGATGAAGTCTACACTCGCGTTGGCGAGAACCGTCCCCCCCAGTAAGTCCGAAGGGTGGACCTTGCACTTCATCGAGCGTCAGAGCCGCGACTGGGTGTGTGCCCAAGCCGGTCGGAAAACCGCGTCGTTGTTCGCCCAAGGAACCGCTCAGGCTTGGCAGTGGGCCGAAGCTGCCCAGTTTATCCGATGGTTCACGGATGGTGAGCGGCGCTATGGTCAAGCCTTGTGGCCACTGACAAGTGTTTGGCTAAGCACTACGGAGACGACCTCAGCCTATGGCCGACGAAAAGTTTGGCGTTACGGACTGGAAGTGGCCATGTAGACCTTTGGGCTTGGCGAAGCCTAGATCAAAGGGTCGCAAGGGCAACGACGAGTCGTTTGGGTCAAAACCGAGCATCCCTTTAGCGCCATCAGTCCAGCCAGTGAGGTTCATGCCAACCACAATGAGGCTCAAAACAGTGCCTTGCGCCGACGCGCCAGTGCTTATCGAAGACGACAGAATCTCTATGCTAAGCGCGTTGAGGGCTTACAGCGGGTTTTGAATGTCCAACGGTTAATCCATAACTGGGTGCAACCGCACTGGGGGCTCGGCAACAAGACCACACCAGCCATGACGATGGGCTATTGTGATCGCCCACTCTCAACCTACGAACTCTTGACTCTGCACGGATTTTGGGACATCACCTCTTAGCAACCCAGTGCCACGATTAGACCTATTGATCCTAGTCCACGTGCTACAGATTTTGATTAGTTGCTTGTGCAGCAAATATACTCCAAAAATGAAAACCCTTTCAGGAGGGGGATTTATTGCCTGTCAAGCCCACTTGTAGTACAGATTACAGGACTATCTTTGGACTACACTAGCTTGATAGCAAGATAAATTTTGGACTTCCTGTAGTATTTCTCCCAAAAATGAAAGCAGGGAGGAACCCGACTCGGTCACTCCCAGCTTGCTAACTGTGAGCATAGGATATGGAACTTGACTTCATGAGTCAAGGGTGTTCTTAGCGAAAGGGAAGTCGGACAAGATTAGCAACGAACAAGGCGTAACGTAGTGGGCGAGCAAGACAGATGCCAAAGTTTGCACCTTGTTCACCAGGCGCGATATCAGCGCAGGTTCACGATACTTGCGTGTTGCTGCCCTCCCTCAACCCCTGATTCGGAGTTTGAAGGGCAAAGTCTTTCAAATTCTTGCGGGATAGGGTTACTTTAGCTGTAGGAATATGTGGTGGTTGCGATCGCACCACTACTTCACAAGGCTTTGTGCTATGCCCCCGCACTCATTGCAAATACGTCTTCGTCAAATTGTTCTCTTTTTTCTGGCGTTCCTGCTGGTTCTATCTATGCAGGCAATGACAGGATGTCAGAGAACTCAAACAGAATCATCAGCTCAAGCAATATCAGAATCACCTCCTCAAGTAAAAGTGTACGTACGTGGGAGGCCGTTAGACGATAAGGCGTTATTCTCGGCTCCGCAACCAGAACAACAAGTGGGCGACCCTGAGCTTACAGAGGAAGAGACTCCGCCAATCAACAATGAGTTTCTGGCTGAAGCTCCACCGCAGATGGAAAGAGGTGCTTTGCCACAACCCGCTAGCCAAGATTCAAATCCAAATTCTCAAAATACATCTCCCAGTTCTGAAGAAGTGTTGCATTCATCGGATTTAGATGGAATTTATGAAAATTTAATCCAAGGAGAGTTCTTCCACACTATTCCGAAGAAGATGCAGGTTCAGCAGCAGCTTGTAATTGAGGCAGGAGTCGCTGAGCAGGTAACGGAACAATTGTTGTCTTCTCTTGGGATTACGACACCCGTTACCATCACCGAGAGGGAAAAATATAATCCACTCGGAGTGGAGATAAGACTAATCGATAGTGAAGAAGCTTTTGAAATTGAGGATATTTCTACTGGTCGAAAAGCTGTTATCACAGGATATCCAGAGTTATGGACATGGTCAGTAACTCCACTCAAGCCAGGGAGCCATGAACTCCAGCTTGAGGTGGAAGTATCATTAGATTCAAATTCCGCCAAAAGGCACGAGACTCTTATCTTATTTGAAGGCCCGATTGTGATCCAAAGCAATTCAAGTTATCGAATTAGATCTGCTGTAGATAAATACTGGTTACTCCTATATAACCTTTTTATGATAATTATTTTTGGTTTTGGAGGATGGTACATTGGCGCTCGTTTTGATAATCGGAGACATTTAAATAAAGGCTCTTTAAGAAGTAAGGAAGGAGAATAATGAGTCATCGTCCTTATTCTTTTTATGCTCTAGTACTATCCTTGCCCATTGCTATACTTTCTACAGTTTTGACAATAAAAATTGGAACTATATCTTCCGTAAGAGAACCTGAAACAACGAGAGCAAAAGACTATGATTTAGACTATGATTTAGACTATCATTCAGACTATAGTTTAGAGTTATTAGAACCTGAAACAACGGGGACAGAAGAGGTTCAAGTAGGGGCAATGCCCCCAGAGTTATTAGAACCTGAAACGACGGGGACAGAAGAGGTTCAAGTAGGGGCAATGCCCCCAATTTCGATTACTTCTGCACTTGATGAGCGGCAATTCATATTAGAAATAGAAGAAGCCTTGATCAAAAACTATTTTAGTGAACTCTCAGAAGGGCACTTCTTTCACAATGTTCCCACTGAAATGCAGGTCAACAAAGAGATCGTTGTTGAAGCTGGTATTGCAGAAAAAAATATTGAACAAGCCATAGAAAATCTTGGCGTCTCCGGAGAGGTTGACATCATCTCTTCTGTAGTGAGATACGATCCGATGGAGACAGATATCATACTCTTTACCAGCGATGCTTTTAAGTCTGAGATTATAAGCGGAGGGTACAAAACAATCTTTGCTGGAAGCGAGCCTGTTTGGTCATGGCATGTGATTCCTGTTAAGGCAGGAGAACACTTGATCATTATGACGGTTGTGGTTCAGTTTGAATCTTCAATTACTGATAATGTTTACTCTAGAGAAATTACCGTTTTCCAAGAACCCCGAAAGGTAAAGATAAACTACTTGTATAGTTTTCGAGCCTTCTTTTCAGGTAATTGGCGAGACCTTTTGGTAAGCTCCTTCGGCTCCGGCTCCCTAGTGGGTATCGTAGGATGGTTGATGAGGCGTAGGCAAAAAAAATTAGAGGAAAAGAATAAGAATAAACCTGTAGGATTTGGAGCGGGATTAGGTAGTAAACAGAACGACGAAAATGTAGAAAATAGCGGCGCTCGCCGCCGTTAATCCAAGGTTGACTCCGCACCTAGGGCAATTGTGAAAATTGTGCAGCAACTTGTCGCATGAATTCCTTATTCCTTAATCACCGTCTTTCGGTTGGCTGGGGGCTCTGCTTTGTCCCGGATGTCAGGCGCAAAAAGTGAAAAACATACTACGACGAAATCATATACCCGATCCCTCGTATTACAGATGTAACCAAATCCCCAGCCCGCCAAAGCTATTCCCTTCATTGGTGTTAAGCAATAGTTCTGTCTAGTTCAAAGCTGGCTGATTCTGAATTTTTGTAATACGACGTATAAATGTACTAGATACACCCGCTAGCGATGACTCTCTTCGTTCAAATAGCGGTCTCAGCCCTCGCCCAGTGCAATATTTACCGAGAAGGAAAAAGCTACCCGTTTGTACGGCGGCTGGACCGGCGACGCTTAGAAAAAAAGAGAATTGTCCTTAGTCCAGCTCAAAAAGACTGGCTAAAAAATTTGCTGCATCGTTACCGGGCTCAGCTCCCTGAAATGGCAGCAATGATATTTGTCGTTGAGGAATATTGCCGGGTTCATCGTATTCGCAAAGTTCATATTGACCGGGGCTGCCTAATGGGTTGGAGGCCGAAGGCAAAAGCCTTCGAGCCCATTGACCTTGAGGAGGTTAAAGCCTGGCAGTGTCAGCAAGAGGCGGAGCGCCAAGAGTTGGAAAAGGGGTTTAAGCAGCTAACTTTGCAACTTGCGTAAGTTAAAATTCTCCTTGACAACTACCCACAATATTTTTCGGGACCGCCTTGAAAGAGCCCCCACCAGCATGCCTGGTGGGAGCTTGTTCTATTTATGGACAGCATTGACCGCTATGGATTAACGGCACAATATGCGTTTGAGGTGAAGGGATCCCCCTTCACCTCAGCAAATGCCGTTGTCAAAAGCTTGCGGTCGATTGAAACTCAAGTCCAATCGACACAAAAGGCTGTCGGTAGATCTGGTTTGGGGAAGGCGATTGATGGCATTATCCAAACCCCAAGGGCAGATACCGGAAGAAGAAGTACAGCAAGTCAAGTATCTGCGATCGCGGACGCGGCCAAACTCACTCGCCAAAAACTCAGCCCCTTAAAGCAAGAGTTTCGAGCACTCAAAGCGGAAGCTCGAAATATTGACTTTGGAGATTTGACCGACCAGCGGCAATTTCGAGAGGCGCAACGGGCGGTTAAAGACTACACGCGATCGCTCCGGCAATTAGGGAAGCAGGTTGCAGAAGACAACGCCTTAGAACGTGAGTTCTCCGCTACCATCAAACGCCAAGAGGCGATCGCGTTGCGCAAAGCCGAGATGGCTAACGAGCAGCGACTGGCTGGCATGTATGCCAGGCGGAAAGATGCGGCGGGAGCCGTTACAGCTGCCGGGACAGCTGGGGTAATTCCGCTGGTTCAGTTTGGCCGGGAAGCCATCTCGATTCTAGAAACCTTCGATGCTCGCATGAGCCAGGTGCAGGCGATCAGTGGGGCTACCGACGACCAGCTTGGGCAGTTGCGCGACACGGCGAAAGGGTTACCCGATTCTCTGCATCTCAAGCGGCTGAAGGCTTGGTGTTTTTGTCGCAGGCTGGCTATAAGACCGAGCAGCAGATAAACGCGATTGGGGCAACTTTAAATTTGGCCTCGGCAGGGGCGTTGGAACTTGCCGACTCGACCCGAATCACGCTGAACGTGTTGGGCAGCTTCCAGCTTGGGGTGCAATCGGCATCTCACGCCACTGACGTGCCAGCCCAAGCTGGCGATGAAGACACCCAATCTTTCTGGCTCTGGCCCGCGAATACTGAATATACTCGGCTAAACCTTAACTGGAAGGCACCCTTCATACTGATTGGGAATGGACTGTAATTCTTAATTAGGAAAGCATTCCTATCTCTAGCCCAATTGCACAGTAATCACTTTTCACATTGACCTAAAGTATTTTTCCGCCGCGATCGCCGCTGATTGCTCAGTAAGCTCGCTTGATACGCCTCAATCGCTCTCAAATGCGCAGCCGGATTCTGCCGATTGTGCAGCCAGTCACGAATTAGCTCTAGGTTGTAACGAATACAGCGACTGTTAATACGCACCCAGTGGATTCCTTCAATCCAATCCCCTTCGAGGCGATACTTCTTCAGGGTGGAACTGCTGAGATTGAGACATTCCGTAGCTTGCCGCTTACTGGCGAAGAGAAGCATGGCTTTGTCCTCTGAATGGGGTGGGGAGGTAAGGGGAGTGGGAGATGGGGTGATAGGGGGATGGGGTGATACTTACCCTGAGCGGAGTCGAAGGAGAGATGGGGGGATGGGGAGAGTGGAGGAAGCAATACGAACCTGCCCAATTCTTTGAGGGATTGCGCCCTGCTCTTACTGTCCCAAATCTTGTTCTGGCTTCCGCTGTATGTCTTGGTTGCGCTGACGTGAGCCTTTTTGAGTTCCTTGTAGCTGCTGCATCGCTTTCATCACCGTGGATCTGACGTATTGGCTCATGGGGGCTAGGGGGATTTTGTTGATATGAATCTGGTGTTGTAGATAAGGACTTTGATGCAAAATGCCGGAGACGGCTTTGGGTGAAAAGCCAGCTTTGAGGGTGGCTTGGGCGACGGCATCGTCGAGTTTGAGGGCAGCCCAGTCGTTTTCGGCGAAGCGTTGGTAGAGGGTGGCGTAGTCTAGTGTGGCTTCACCTGTCACCCGCCGAGCATACTCTAGGTAGTGCTGACGGGCTTGGCGTCCAGGTTCGTTGTCGGGGTCTTTGGGTTGGAAAGCCATGGCAAGCACACTTAAGAACTAACCAATCATAACCAAAGATGAGGTTCAAGCCGCGATCGCAGCCTCATCTAACAAATCCCCAAACAACGCATCCTCATCAAAATCCACCCCTTCTGCATCATCGATGTCACTTGAACTAGCCGCGTTCTGAATGGTTTGAGCAGTTGGAATCGTAGCCCCCGCTGCTAACAATTGCTGCATCGCTTCACTCACCGCTTGCCGGATCTCCTGCTTTAGATCCGGGGTTATTGTGGTTGACTGAGACTGTTGGAGCCCAAAGACTTCACAAATCAGCTCAACCTGTTGGGTGAGCGCAATAATCGATTCTTGGGCGATCGCTTTGAGTTCTGTTTCCGATAACTCCCCTTGCTCTTGGTAGGCAAAGGGTTTCCAGAAGGCCATCATGGCATCGCTGCCCTTATGCTTGCCTGTGCGACTAGGGAAGTGGGGATTCTTCAGTAGATACTGGAAAGTTTCGCCCACGGCTGAATCCAGATCAGCGTTGTAGGCAAATTGGATGCGTTGGCGAGCGTTGGGGTCAGACATAGGAAAGGACGGAGAGCGGAAGAAGAAACAACGAAACAAGAAAACTATGCTGGAACAGGATTGAGTTTACCCAGTAAACCTTGGAAAAGGCCGTAGCAGTCAGCCATTCGCAAGGGGAGGGCAGCTTGGGTTGAGGCTTCGGGGAGTGGGTGGGTGATGCTGGTTAGGGCGGGTTGCAGGTCGTGGGCGAAGTTGATACGCTCCGTTAGTCCCAAGTCTTGGAAATAGGCTTTGAGCTGAGATCGCAGCCCGTAAGCGGCTCCGCCACTCAAGACAATATCAACATCGCTTTCCGAAAGTTGGCTAAGCAGATTGTCTTGGAGGTAGATTTTGACGGCACTCCAATAGGTTTGCTGAACGGCTTGAACGATTTCGCTGAAGTCATATCGACCCGCTCGGGATTGGGAGATTTGCTGCATGGTCTCCGTGGTTAGGGCTGAAAGCACAGCCGGATAGTCAGTCGGCGTCACCCCCAAAGCACGGGTAGCTTTTTCAAAGGCAGGCCAGAAGCCGGGGCCGTCAGAATTGGAGTGAGCCATTTTGAGGGAGCCGCCCTCAAAACACAACAGCGATAGGTTCCGGTGCCCCATCATGACAATTAATGTACGCCGTTGTTCGATATTGTAACCAAGATTATCCAGTTGTTTTTTACGGCTGAGATAGAGCCCAAAGGCTTCGGGAAAGAATTTGAGACTCAAATTAACCTGTTGAGACTTGCCACGAAAGCGAAACCCTTTTTGGCCCAGGGCAGAGAGTTTAGCTGCGATCGCCTCCCGAGTTCTAATCTCAGTCAGGGGCAAGGCAATCCAAACCGTTGCCGAATAAGACGAGGGAAGATTTTCGAGTTCCGCGATCGCGCCCAAGGCAGCTAAAACCTTGTAAGCTGCTTTATCAGCTTTGTTGGCAGTCAAGCTGTTGGTCTCCAAAAATGCCTTAGCCGCTGGGCCAACCAAAACCACTTCATCACCCAGTTGTAACCAAGCACTATCTTGAGGGCGACCCCCTGCATTGAGACTCGGCAGGGCAGTGACGGTCAGATTATCCGCGACTTCTGCCCCCATCCAGAGCGGCTGAACAGTACCAGAAGCTTGGCGATAGAAGAACTTGGAAGCTGATGTGCCTAAGTCACCTGCTAAGGCGATCGCAGGAGAGTTCAGACTGGTCGAGGTCATAGTCGATCCTCAAACGCTACAGTTTCACCCTAGCAGACATCGAACCAAATAGGTTATTGATGGTTAAATAATCTTGTTATCCAAGTAATTATTCAAGGAATTGGTTAGATTAGGTTCTAGGAATTGATTCCTGGCTGCGCCCTTGGGGGGCTCCGCAGAGTCAGACATTACGCCAAGTTTTTGGCAAAAAAGGCTCTTAAACTCGTGAGCACAAGACTTTTAAGCGTTTTAATCATGCTTTCTCTCAGCCATGTGTCTGCGGCCCAAGCCGAGAACTATTACGAGCAAGATGACTATTACACCTCTGAAGATGAGACGGGTTTTGACCAGTCGAAAGGAGAGGTTCAGTGGTTTGGTCGTGGGGCAATAGCGCTGGGGCTGGGAGGTGATGTTCAAAAGCCTGTCTTTCAGAACTTGCTGCAAGGTTACAGTCCCCAGGGCAAGTGTTTGCAGGGTCGCAAGGTTGACCCAAAGAAACATCGGGCAGCAACGGACTATACCTTTTCAGCCCCGAAGAGTGTGTCGATTGCCGGATTGATTCAGGGAGATCAGCGGGCGATCGCGGCTCATGATCAAGCTGTAAAAATGGCGCTGACAATTTTAGAGGAGCGCTATATCCAAACTCGTATCAGCACGCCTGAAGGACGACAACGCATTAAAACGGGCAATCTCACCGCCGCGATTTTTCGCCATGAAACCAGTCGGGAGCAGGATCCGCAGTTGCATAGCCATTGTGTTGTCATTAACTCCACTCAGTTACCGGATGGTACCTGGCGCAGCATCAGCAATGAGGAGGTGTTAGCTAACCAAAAGCTGCTGGGTGAGATTTATCAAAATGAGTTGGCCTATGAACTTAGGCGACTGGGTTATGGGGTCGAGCCTTTGGCGAATGGTCAGTTTGAGCTAAGTGGCTATGATTCGACGCTACTGGATATCTTTTCGACGCGAACCCGGCAGATTGAAACCTACATTGCCCAGTGGGAATCACATTTGGCTGGGATAGATGGACAACCACTTCATGCCAGTCAGAAGAAACAGGCTACCTTGCAGACCCGTTGTAAAAAGCAGGTGGTTCCGCGTGGTGTGTTGTTGGCGGGGTGGAGGGAGGCGATCGCGGCCCAAAACCTGACACTGTCTCCCATTCCCAATGAACCATTAGCCCAAGCTTTGGTTAGTCCTCAACTGTCGGATTCAACCCGTTCAGGGATTGATCATGCGGCTGAGCGAGAAGCGGTGTTTCGTCGGGGGAAGGTGGAGCGGTTTGTGTTGGAGAATCATCTCGGGCAGCAAAGCTTCGGCGATTTGCAGCAAGCAATCGCGGCGACGAACCAACTTATCTCAATTGATCCGCTCAAGGATAAGGTCACGACGCAGCAAGCGATTCAGCGAGAGTTAGAAACAATTCGGCTGATGCAGCGAGGGCAGGGAAAAGTGGGGGCGATCGCGACGGCAGAAGACATTGAAAAATATCTGGAAGAGGCTGAAACGCTAACGGAGGGGCAACGACAAGCGATCGTAGTATCAGCAACCATAGGCGATCGCGTGATGGCTTGGCAGGGTGTGGCTGGGGCGGGTAAAACCTATAGCTTGAGGTTGTTTCGAGAGTTGGCAGCATCGAAGGGTTACGTTGTAAAAGGTTTTGCGCCGAGTGCGGAGGCAGCGAATAGTCTGACTCGGGAGGCAGGATTATCGAGTGATACGGTGGCGAGTTTGTTGTGTCGCCAGAGTGAATCTGAAAAGCTATCTGAAAAGCTGCCAACATGCTGCATTCGCCCCCTAAATCCCCCAATTCTGGGGGACTTTGAACTTCAACCTCCTTCTGGATTGGGAGGCAGAGAGGCAATTCAGGCAAAAATCGGTACGGTTCAAACACCCTCTGAGCACTTGTTTGAACCTGAAATCTGGATTGTGGATGAAGCGGGGTTGCTGAGTGCTAGGGATGCTCATGCTCTGTTGATGAAAGCTGAGGCGCAGCAGGCACGGGTGATTTTGGTGGGGGATACGCGGCAACTGTCGGCGGTGGAGGCGGGGAATCCTTTTAGGAGTTTGCAGGCGGCGGGAATTCAAACGGTGTATCTGTCGCAGTCGCGGCGGCAAAAGACTCAGGTGTTGAAGACGGCGGTTAACTGGATGAGTCAGGGCAGGATGGCGGAAGGGTTGCAGGTGTTAGCTCAAGGAGGGGCGATCACGGCGGTTCAAAATGCTGATAAACGGCTGACGCGACTGGTACAAGATTATCTCAATGGTTCGCCTGAGGAGCAGAAACAAACGCTGCTGTTGGCAACGACGAATCAGGAACGGTTGGCGATGGCGGCTCGGTTACGAGAGGCGCTGCAAGGGGAGGGGAGGTTGGGATCAAATCAAGTGACTTTGGATGCACTGCGTTCGAGGAATCTGACGTCGGTTCAGGCGCAGTATGCGGCTTGTTATCAGATTGGAGATGTGCTGGTTCCAAGCCAAGATTACAAGCGTCAGGGGTTACAGAAAGCTGAGCAGTATGCGGTAGTGCAGGTGGATTGGCGGGCCAACCGATTGGTGCTGGAGACGCCGGAGAAGCAGTTGATCAGGGTAAATCCGGCAGCTTGCGATCGCAAGTCGGTTTATCAGGTACAGCAGTTGCCCGTGGCCCAAGGCGATCGCCTGCGGTGGACGCGGAATCAGCGGGTGGCTGGAATCCGCAATGGTCAGGTGGTGACGGTGGCGCAGGTTGATGCAACGGGAACTGCCGGGATGGTTGCTGATGATGGCAGGCGGATTCAGGTTGATTTGAATGAACGGCAATATCTGGATTACGCCTGGGTGAGTACGGTGTATGGCAGTCAGGGCAAGACGGCGGAGCGGGTTTTGGCGGCGATTGAGGGTGTTGTCAGTCGGGAAGGGCTCTATGTGATGGCGTCTCGGGCTCGATCTGAGTTGATGCTTTACACGGTTGATCGGGCTGAGTTGATACGTCGGGGGTCGGTTTCAAGGGCTAAGGAAAATCCGAGCGATTATATTTCATTGATCCAAGGGAGGTATGACGATGGCCAGACCGCGCAAATCCCAGTCGAATCCACAACCGTTGGGGCTGACGCTAGAAGTGTCGCAGAGTGTGTTGGAAGTCGCGTTGGCAAAAAGCTTACAGCCGCTTTTTGCAGAGGTGGCGGCGTTGAGTCAACGCATCGAGCAATTGGAACAGACAACCGAGCAGTTGAATCACGACTTGCCCCTGAGCTTGAGCCACTTTCTACAGCGATTGCAGGGGCTGTTGCAAGACGACAGCTCAACCAGTGCGTCGGAGAGTTTGCGGCAGCAGTTGAGGCAGTTAATTTTGGCGTTGAATCGTTGGAATCAGCAGCGGCAGGGAGAGTTGAGGGGGCAGCAGCAGTTGCTCAACTCGATGGAGGACTTGAGGCAGCAAATCGGAACGTTATCGACGGGAACGCCTCAAGCCGAACGCAGGAGCTAACGAAGCGGCAGTATTACTTGCGGTTGTGGCAGCACTACAGCCGGGGTTTGGGGGGGTGTTCATTGAGGCAGCGGGATCTGCAGGTGGCGAGGCGAGCGGCTGAGGCGGGAATGGAAAGACGGGCGATCGCGTTGATGTTGATTGCAGGGAGTGGATATGTGCGGCAGTTAGATGAAAGGTTGGGCAAGGGTGAGGCGCGGGTTTATGTGAATCGGGTTGCTGAGGAGACGTGTCGGCAGTGGATTAAAGAAAGGCGGCGAGGGCGGGGGTTGGAAAGGTAGGAAGTGAGGTGGAGGGAAAGGCAAAAATCAGAAGGCAGAAGGCAGAAGGCAGAAATATGGCTGACTGAGAGGCTGACGCCCTTTTCTCTTTTCGTTCTTCTCTCTTCGTTCTTGAGTATTGTTTCCGTCCCCTTTCGGGGTAATGAGGTCGAAACGGTAATGACAAAGACAAGTTCGACGGAGCTAAATCAGCAGTTTCCGTCCCCTTTCGGGGTAATGAGGTCGAAACCTCAGAAGGGGTTGGACTACAGGGCAATTTCTCTCTGGATATTCGTGTTTCCGTCCCCTTTCGGGGTAATGAGGTCGAAACCTCCCAATTGGATGCAACTCGAAGGCTTTATGCTTTTGCATAAGTTTCCGTCCCCTTTCGGGGTAATGAGGTCGAAACCCTAAGGCCCACTAACCGAGAGAAGGCTAAAGCAGGTTTCCGTCCCCTTTCGGGGTAATGAGGTCGAAACTCGGACGGCTCTTAGCTTGTTCAAAGAACATTACTGCGGAGATAGGGTTTCCGTCCCCTTTCGGGGTAATGAGGTCGAAACCGTTTAACAGTTAACTAGCGCAATACAAATGATCTTAGAGGGTTTCCGTCCCCTTTCGGGGTAATGAGGTCGAAACGTTGAGGCAATGATCAGCGGCAAGGCTATCTTGCAGGTTGACAGTTTCCGTCCCCTTTCGGGGTAATGAGGTCGAAACAGGCGAAGTAAATACGCCTGTGATGGTGACAGAGTTTCCGTCCCCTTTCGGGGTAATGAGGTCGAAACGTCCAGTGCTGTCCGGTCGCTAATTCAAACGATAGAATAATGGAGTTTCCGTCCCCTTTCGGGGTAATGAGGTCGAAACTTTCGGCTGAAAAACAAACCCGCTCATTTCAGCCCCCTTGAGTTTCCGTCCCCTTTCGGGGTAATGAGGTCGAAACTCTCCTTCGTCTCGTCCGAAGAAGCGAACGCGCGACCCAGCCGCGTTTCCGTCCCCTTTCGGGGTAATGAGGTCGAAACTTTCATTCTCTATGATTATTCCGTTCCCGTACGTCCTAATCGTGTTTCCGTCCCCTTTCGGGGTAATGAGGTCGAAACATGCCGCAAACAGTCTAGCGGGTGACATCTTCCAAGTTTCCGTCCCCTTTCGGGGTAATGAGGTCGAAACAACAACATTATTCCAAATACATCACTAGAAATCCGGAATGGTTTCCGTCCCCTTTCGGGGTAATGAGGTCGAAACCTGACAGAGTGCGATCGCATTGACCCAGCAGTCAGGTGTAGCGTTTCCGTCCCCTTTCGGGGTAATGAGGTCGAAACTTAGATCAGATTTTTGCTGTGATGGCATTCACGCCGCGTCACAAGTTTCCGTCCCCTTTCGGGGTAATGAGGTCGAAACGCAATAGGGATAGCCTCGTAGGTCTCTTTAACCGGGCCGTCTGTTTCCGTCCCCTTTCGGGGTAATGAGGTCGAAACTCTATTCTGCGAGTGCGCTTGGCAGGGGACACCCCTGAACAAGGTTTCCGTCCCCTTTCGGGGTAATGAGGTCGAAACTCGATGTCGCATAGGTCTGCCGACACATCAACGCTGCAAAGTTTCCGTCCCCTTTCGGGGTAATGAGGTCGAAACTGGTTTAACATCTCGGCTCGTAAACAAGCTGAAATAGAGTTTCCGTCCCCTTTCGGGGTAATGAGGTCGAAACAAAACCCGGAAGTTGTTTTTGCCTCCCTGTTTACTCTGTGTTTCCGTCCCCTTTCGGGGTAATGAGGTCGAAACCTTAACCAGCAGGTTCAATTGGAAGAAGCCATTTCCAATTGTTTCCGTCCCCTTTCGGGGTAATGAGGTCGAAACCGTCAGTGGTTTCTCGATCATGGAACCAAACTCTGGTCAGGGTTTCCGTCCCCTTTCGGGGTAATGAGGTCGAAACCCCTCACTAGGGAGACCTTGCCAGGACTGGGTTCCAGACGTCAAATCCACAGAGGTCTGTTCGACTCCCAATAAAGTATACCTTATTGCGAAAAAGACCCCCATCCAAACGCCCGAAACCCTTACGGAACAATTAATCCACGAAGGTCAACGAAATTATGCGGTTTTCAAGGTTCAGGCGACCTCCGTGGATCGCATCAACCCTGCCATTATAGCCAAGGAATTTTAGCCAGTAACCGCCAGGACTAAAGAATATACGAACTCGGTGGCGGTTCGGGTGGGTCACTACCAATCGTTAACGTCTTCGCCATCGCCCCAGCCGGAATCCAGTAAAACCGCACATTATCCTCCTCTGCCTGGACTCGCCCACCAATTCTCTGATGTAGCCGCTTCAGCTCATCCCAACTCAAAAAACACTCAAATACACTCTCCTGAACCCGTCGTCCATAGCCCTCTAGCAAATTAGCAAGCTTCACGCGACGGCGATTATCAGCAATGTCGTAAACCACTAACGTCAGCATCTTGCTTATCTAAATTGAACAAAACAATCAACCCAACGAACCCATTCATAAACCACACCATCTACAGCTCGGCTAAGTCACTCGCCGAAAAGTCTCATAAGCAACATCATTCACCAAACTCTGCTTGTAGCGCCGAATCTGAAACTGAATCACCTGCCGATATGGAATCGGATCAGCCGCATCACCATGGCCAACCGTCTGCATCATGCGTTGTTCAAACGCTTGTAGAAAGCGTCGTCGAGCATCATCCCTCAGATAAACCCCACCCTTGTCATTCGGCGGTTGAAAATCATCAGGGTCGAGTACTTGTTGGTTAATCACCGACAGCACCAGCGTATCCACAATCGGCGAACGAAACTCTTCCATCAAATCAAACGCCAGTTGCGCTTCCCGGCGATCTGAACGGTGGAGATTGCCCAAATATGGATCCAACCCCTCCGCCCGAATCAAGCTAAAGACATTGTTGAACAATAGTGTGTATCCAAAACTCAACAACGAATTGACCGGATCAGTCGGGGGACGACGATTGCGGTGGGTCAATTCAAAATCTGGATTCGTAATCAGTTGCCCAAATGCCGGGAAATATCGGGCCGCCGCCGTGCCTTCATATCCCCGCAAAACGTTCAGATCGTCGTTGATTGCATCTATGGCCAGCAAATCTTGATTGATGCCGTCAATGGCGGCTTCCACGGCTTCGAGATCCCGGCGGCGGTTGTGCTTGAGGAGTAACTGCTTTGAATTCCACAACTTACCCCGGACGATTGCCTTTGCCATCGCGTACTGAAACTCTGGGGATTCAAATCGCTGGAGCTGAACCTTTTCAACCCGATGGTCACCGCCTTCCGCACTCCACAGATGGCCCCGATAGTTGCCCATTTGAGACAGAAACATAACCGGAATCTGGTGCGACAGACAACTCGCGATCGCAGATGTGGTTAACTGAACATTGCCAAAGACAAAGACATGTTCAACCTCTCGAATCGGGATTTCCACTGAAGCTTGATCGGTTTTCGCCACCACAAAGCGGCCATGATCTTTGTGCAACCGCGTTCCTTGCTGCGTCAGGTATAGCAACGACATCCCAGAACTCCAAAAGTAGTGCTTCCGCCAACGTGATGCCCCTTAAGCTCAGGATGCCTTTACCTATGTGTTGACTGGCTTCGAGAATTTACGGATCAATTGCGGCCTAATACACGCGTATGTTGGCCGATCTGCGGAGTGATAACGCTTAGCCAGATCCCCCCAACCCCCTTAAAAAGGGGGCGGCGACAGCAGGGGATCTGCAATCTGTAGCGCTACAGTTCAAGAATTGTATCTATGCTTGTATCCCCTTGGGGGGATTAAGACTACACTTAAATCTAGCCTGATATTACTGCTAATACCAGTTCTCTAAAACTTGGCAACGCCTGAAGGCTGGGCAGATCCCCCCTTCCCCCCTTGCAAAGGGGGGCAAATCCCATTCCATTTGGAATAGCCCCCTTACAAAGGGGGGGCGACAGCGGGGGACCTGCAATATCTATAGCCGCACATCTGAGAGTTGGTATAAGAACTTTGATTCCGCTTCAGGGTTGAAAAGCAACCCCGTCGTCCTCAGCAGATCACCATGCCCCGCGCCAAATCTTCAACCCTCAACCTCTCTGCCAGAACCCTCTGGCCCAAGAAGACCGAACTGCTCGGGCTGACGCTCAACCTGCAAGCGCTTGATGATAGCCCCCTCTATCCGCAATACACCATCGGCCTACATGCCTGGTTTTTGCAGCAGATTCAGCAGTTCGATCCAGAGCTGTCGGCCTATCTACACGACGGCGAATCGGAAAAGTCGTTCAATATCTCCGGGCTCAACGGTCAGTTCACCACCCACAGCCGGGAACTGCAACTGCAAAAAGATCAGTCCTATCAATGGCACGTGAATGCTTTGTCACAACGTACCGTGGCCGGGTTAGAACGCTGGCTGCGACAACTCCCCGATGAAGTTGAACTCAAAAACGCACCGTTAACGATTAAAGATGTGCAAATTGAGCACCCGCCGACGACCTATGCCCAGCTCTACAAACAAGGACAAGCCCAATCGGGTAGCGTTAGCCTCAGCTTTTTGAGCCCCACCAGCTTTCGTCGCAAAGGCCACCACCTGCCCATCCCCTGGCCCACCAACGTGTTTCACAGCTACCTGCGTCGCTGGAATGACTTTTCGGGCAAGCCTGTCGATCAAGATGATTTTCTCGACTGGGTGGATACCTACGTGATCATCCAGCAGCACCACCTGGAATCACAAAAGATCGCGGCGGGGAAACGCGGCTCTGTGACGGGCTTTGTCGGCGCGATCGCCTATGGACTCTCTCGCCAAGCCAGCACCCAGCCTGAATTTGCCGCCCTGTTTTACACGCTGACCCAGCTTGCCCCCTATTGCAGCACGGGGCACAAAACCACCTTTGGCCTGGGGCAAACCCGGCTGGGTTGGCAATCGACGTTGCCTACCCCTGAAGTCCCGGCAGTGGAAGTACTACTGGCAGAACGGATGGCAGAGCTCACCGCTACCTTTATGGATCAGCGCAAACGGCAGGGGGGCAACCGGGCTCAAAAAACCGCTGAAATCTGGGCCACGATATTGGCGCGGCGCGAGTGGGGACACCCGCTGCAAGACATTGCGGATGATCTAGAGATGCATTACAAGACGGTGAAGTCGTACAGTAAATTGGCACGGCGATCGCTGCGAGAAATAACTGAAGGATGAAGGTAGAAGGCAGAAGGCAGAAGGCAGTTTTCTAAAACTGGGCTACGCCAAGAAAAAGAGGGGCAAGTCCTATCCCAATTTGAATAGCTCCCTTTGCAAGGGGGCGGCGACAGCAGGGGATCTTTAACATCTGTAGCCGCACCTCTGAGATTGGGTACAAGAGCAGTCTTTTAGCCCAGTCTTTGAGGTGCAGCCGTATCTCAATTACGAAATTATTGATAGAGCGTTGATTATGACCCGAGCGCCAGCTAGGCAATACCTCCCCTATTGATTCTCCTTAATTCGATATTTTGTCAAAATGGCCATGATTTCCCCTGGACGGCCTGTCGGCATTGGGCGGCTCCACTCGTTGGGTTCGGCATATCCCAAGCTGTGCAATGTGCGGATGGTTTGCTGCACACCGGCAAGGGAGCCAAACACCATATGGCGAATCGGTTCTTTGGTGGCGTTGGGGTGGGTATTGGTTGATCGGACAGCGGGTTGCTGCGACGGTGAAGGGCCACTGAATTGAAGTGTCATCGGTTACTCCTAAGGTTTGAGGTGATGCTGATTTCACTCACACCCGATCACCCCGCCTGCGACTAGAACAGACACGGGTTTGGCTCGGTGAGGAAACCAGAACCCAAAAGCCTAGCCACCCCGTAATCATGCGGTGCATCGGGGTGGCTAGGGGAGTAAACTGACCACTAGCCCTCCAGACTGCTCGCTCAGCTTGGGGGTTAGCCGCCTAGGAGTAGTGTCCGCTACCCTAGGTGGCGCTAGATTCTTGAGTTCTGTTGACGGACTGTTACAGATGTACTGCAACAGCTTAATGGGTAACCTTAGGCGATTCGGAAGAGAGAGTCAAGGTTCGGGCAGGAAAAACGAAGAACGAAGAACGAAGAACAAAAATTAAGTCATTGAGCTTTAGCGCGATTGGAGAGGGTGACGAAAATTGCAAT
This sequence comes from Cyanobacteria bacterium J06639_14, assembly GCA_039818605.1. Classification (GTDB taxonomy): domain Bacteria; phylum Cyanobacteriota; class Cyanobacteriia; order Phormidesmidales; family Phormidesmidaceae; genus SIO1E4. Next base: position 29,755 of record JBCBTQ010000039.1, read on the forward strand.
TAGCTCGTTAGCTTCGCTAGTGAGACTTGTCAGTCTTTGAGGCAGAACTAACCCAGCATCAGTGAGCAATTCCAGCCAATAAACAGATTCTTCGAGTTCTTGTAATCCGCCCCCTACCTTGCTGATGTACTCAGCTTTAGATCTAGCCCGGACAGCCTCTCGATAGTGCGCACCAACTGATGTTCCACTTCGCAGCAATTGTTTTCCTAAAACTTCAGCTTCGGTGCTTTTAGGTAAGGCCGTGTACAACTTGATGATGCGTAGTGCAAAGGCTTTAGTGCGCTGCCGCAAGTCTTCCCTGTGAGGTTCAGTCATGGCAAGTAAAAGATTTTACTTTGCTTAGAATGCCCGCAGGGAAGAGAGAAGAGAGAAAAAAGAAGAACGAAGTGGGTTAGGCATGAAGCGAGTAACCGAGAGATGAGGCTCCCCTTTCCTTTTTCTATTTTCGTTCTTCTCTCTTCGTTCTTGAGTATAGTTTCCGTCCCCGGATTAAAGATTGAAGAGCGAAAAACGAAGAACGAAGCGGGATCAGCGCGAACATTTCCTGTTTCAGACAAAGTTCCTGTTCCCCTTTCCTTTTTCTATTTTCGTTCTTCTCTCTTCGTTCTTGACGACGTCGATCAGGAAGAGCCGGGTAGCACGAACCCCGCCCCAAGCAGCATCAAGCAGTACCAGTACGTAAACAGCAGGTAGCTATGATGGAGCGCCGGTGGACGCTGGTCGAGCACCAGGCGCACGGCGATGACCCAGGACAGCCCGGTGGTGAGCACCTCGAAGGCCCAGCTGACCGGCGTGGCGGGGAGGGGAGCGAACATCCACAGGTGCGTCAGCATGGGGAGCAGCGCGGCAAAGGCAAACGACAGGGCACCGCACGCTCGGGGCAAGCCATAGACGATCGGCATGGTGCGTCGGCCCAGGGTGCGATCGCCAGCCACGTCGCGCAGATCTTGGATGTTGCAGAACACAAAGGCGACGATCGCGAGCCCGGTGACCCACCGCCAGGAGATCGGGGCCATGGGGGTCACGATGTTCCAGGCGGCGGCGAGCTGGGCGATCACTCCCAGCCCCATGGTGAGGCTCTTGGTGACGAAGTGGCGGGCGAACCCGGCAAAGTTGTGCAGACAAAAGCACACCTGCCACATCAAGGCCCACTGAAGCACCCCCAGCAGCCCGCCCACCACGGCAAAAGCAAACATGCCGACAACCCAGCGCACCCAGGCCCCGGCGACCGTGGTCATGCCAGCCGGTAGGGGGCGATCGGGCTTGTTGAGCTGATCTTCGCTCAGGCCGGTGATCTGGTTAGAGACCACAAATGTGTAGGCATACAGAAAGAAGTACACGAACGCCGCCGCCAGGGTCGACGGGTCAACCCGACCGATACTGCGAGAGGCCGCGACCACGAAGAGCATCCCCGGTATCACGGTGGACGAGAAGTCGTAGCCGACGAACCCCCACAACAGGCGAAGCTCGTGCAGGAGCCAGCGGTGGTAGTTGGATAGTGACAGGCCCATGTCATGCTGCTCCCTGGGTTTCCGTCCTTTTGCAGGGTAGTGAGGTCGAAACCTCCATACTGCGTTTCAACGATGACAACACCGTCTACAGGCTCGTTTCCGTTCACTTGCGGGAAAATGAGGTCGAAACTGGGGCGAGTGAGCGGCCAGAGAATTGCCACGCCACAAGTTGCCGTCCCTTTGCGGGGAAGTGTTTAGGAAAGCTCAGACTGCAATGGCAGATACGTCCACTGATGACGACCGCGTTTCCGTCCCCTTGAGGGGAATGGTTTGGGAAAGCTCAAGAATCTTGATGCACGCTACTCTAAACTTTCTGAAGTTTCCGTCCCCTTGCGGGGAAGTGTTTAGGAAAGCGATGAACACGATCATAAGGAATGGCAACAGGTCTTCGTTTCCGTCCCCTTGCGGGGAAGTGTTTAGGAAAGAGGAGGTATCGAGTTCTTCGAACTAACTAATGCAGGAGCTTTTGGTTTCCGTCCCCTTGCGGGGAAGTGTTTAGGAAAGATTCGTGCACGTGCTGGCGTTGACTTAAAAGGAAAGGGTTTCCGTCCCCTTGCGGGGAAGTGTTTAGGAAAGCACAATTGGCAAAAAACATTAACCATCGTTGCCAAAACATGTTTCCGTCCCCTTGCGGGGAAGTGTTTAGGAAAGCGCCGCGAGTGGGTTTCGGGAGGCCCGCGACAACGACTGGCGTTTCCGTCCCCTTGTGGGGAAGTGTTTAGGAAAGGATGGTGATACGACTACGGTCCCTACTGACAAGTGGTTCATGTTTCCGTCCCCTTGCGGGGAAGTGTTTAGGAAAGCACAACGCAATGACTAAAAAGCTAAGTCAAACTATTGGGCGGTTTCCGTCCCCTTGCGGGGAAGTGTTTAGGAAAGTTTGTCGAGCTTTTGGCCGGAACAGGTGATCCAGACTAGTTTCCGTCCCCTTGCGGGGAAGTGTTTAGGAAAGTGCTCCCCTAAACTTTACGACTGATACGCGCAGCAAGGGGTTTCCGTCCCCTTGCGGGGAAATGTTTAGGAAAGAGGAGTTTTTCAAGACCGACCAGACCGAAGGCGAACGTTTCCGTCCCCTTGCGGGGAAGTGTTTAGGAAAGTTAAGCGCACGACTGTTAAGAAGCCTATTCTCGTCTTCAAAGTTTCCGTCCCCTTGCGGGGAAGTGTTTAGGAAAGACACTGGGTAGCACGAATCTCGTGTGACGGCCCCTATGTCCGGTTTCCGTCCCCTTTCGGGGAAGTGTTTAGGAAAGCGTTCAGGACTGTTTCGAGTACTTTATCACTTTCTCTCGGGTTTCCGTCCCCTTGCGGGGAAGTGTTTAGGAAAGCTTCCTTACTACTGCAGAGAAAATATTTTTGAGACAAGTTTCCGTCCCCTTGCGGGGAAGTGTTTAGGAAAGGATGAACAAAGTGGCAAACTTTATTGCCCACTACTCATTGTTTCCGTCCCCTTGCGGGGAAGTGTTTAGGAAAGCTGCTGTAAACTATGAGCTTGTTTACCAAGATTCACTGTTGTTTGTTTCCGTCCCCTTGCGGGGAAGTGTTTAGGAAAGGACTTTCATCTTTAATAACTTGAACACTGCGTTGAAAGCTGGTTTCCGTCCCCTTGCGGGGAAGTGTTTAGGAAAGCATCTTTTGCAGGCGGGGCGATGGTCAATGTCACCGCAGGTTTCCGTCCCCTTGCGGGGAAGTGTTTAGGAAAGATTTACTCGCAGACAGTTTCGAACCAGCTTTTCTCCTCGTTTCCGTCCCCTTGCGGGGAAGTGTTTAGGAAAGCTGGGAGTCTATACAGACCGTCAAGGTAAGGGATATGAGTACAGTTTCCGTCCCCTTGCGGGGAAGTGTTTAGGAAAGGAGGCA
>JBCBTQ010000040.1:0-33100 GCA_039818605.1 Cyanobacteria bacterium J06639_14
GGGAGCGAGACGAGCCATAAGATGAACCTCTAGGATGGCTCTAAATGGTAGCCTCATTTGCGCCAAGCACAACTAGTTGCGTAAGTATTGGCCGATGCCATCGGTGCCATTCCAACAAGAGAAGTGATCGCAACCAGACTGGAAAACAGAAACTTTTTCATGGGTTATCTCCAAATAATTTCAGCTTGAAAATGCGCAACCGATAGAGTCCTTCTTATACATTTGAATGTTATTTTTGTGACTCTATGACTCGGTTAGTAACCTATAGATTGAGGTCTTGAGGATTATGCACAATATCTGGTAATTAATTCGATGGAAATTTTGATGCCCTACGAAGCTTTTACCAACTTATTTCTTAAGGCAATGGAGCAATTTCTACCGGTATTGCTAAATCCCTGTTTAGCGACTCGGGCAGCGGAAATGCTAAGGCCAGTCATCGAATGAGACGGTGGAATAGTAGTTGATTGAAACTTAAAGACAGCATTTTGAGTGGCACACAAGGCTTCAACACGATGTACCACTTCACCAAAGAACAGCGATCGCAACTGTTCAAAATTGATTACACCTTGAGATTCTAAGTAAAGTCCAGCGGCGACTCCTTGGGGCGATCGTTGCTTCAATTTCCTGGCAGCAAATAGACTCATCCACCGCTTCTCAACCGCCAGATCATAGACATCTTGCTTACAATTTCCCTGCTGCACAGATACAATTTGACCGCGATGAAGCCAAACATCATACTGTCGTGGCTTTAGTTCCGCATAATGGTTTGAAAAGACATGCAGCGAGAGGCATCCTGTTGCCCGACGACGATCCAGGAATTGGAGCAGCTCGGGCAGTGGGAATTCTGAAAAGTTGCCTGTAATTTCCATAGTGACCTCGCAGTATGAATCTGATGTCTTGCACATCTCCCTATAGAATCAACTGCGGCGATTTATGCATCTGCTGCCAATTTACGATTTTAGATTTACGATTTTAGATTTACGATTTTGGACTTCGTTGTGAACTCGGTCGTTGGCTCAGCCGCCTCAGAGGGCTACGCTTGTAGAAGTGTTGTAGGTCAGTGCTTTCAGGCTTAGAGTTGGTAGTCGAGTTGATGCCAACGGGGAGCCAGAGATCGCCTCGAGCCAATTAAGGATTGGCAACGATCAAATGCTCCAGGGGATTCACCGCGTTCCCGTCAGGTTGATGAATTTCAAAATGGAGATGGGGACCCGTGCTGTACCCAGTGCTACCGACTTCCGCAATGAGTTGCCCCTGGGTTACCTCGTCGCCCGTACTGACCAACAGACGGTGATTGTGGGCGTACCGTGTGAGACTCCCATCCGCGTGGCGAATTTGCACCAAATTGCCATAACCACCGTTATTCCAACTGGCCGATTCAACCACACCTGCTGCCGCTGCGATTACAGGGGTTCCTATGGGGGCTGCAATATCTACCCCACGATGCATCCGTCCCCAACGCCAGCCATACCCTGATGTGAGGGTTCCTTGAGTAGGCCATACATACTGGGTCAAATCTTCCGGGATTTGAGGTAATTGTTCGTCAGCGTCTGGTAACAGTGGACTTTCTACGTCAACGTGGCGATTATGCCATGAGACAAGTTCTGGTTCCGGGAGCAACACGGATGCTGCGACTGAGGGAGTAATCACCTCATCTGCAGGAGGGCGCTGCTGCGCTGCTAGACGCAGCTGTCCTACGTCATTATTTTGTTGTTCTACGGTGTCGGTGCGCCGTGATGACGTAGATGCCCTTTGGTTAGACCGTACCTGAGGTGACGTTGCTGCACTGGTTGCAGAACTTGGCTCAGCTGCAGGAAGCTGCAGAACTGCGCCGACGTCAATTTTATCGGGATTTTCCAGGTCATTAGCCGCGATCAGAGCCTCTACCGTAGTGCCTAACTTTTGCGCAATCTTATGCAAATTATCACCCCGTTGAATCGAATACTGCTGGGGTTGCTCTGTAGCGACTGCGGCCAGGGGGGGATTGATGGTTGTTTGCAACGGTCTTGCTGACAATTGAGCTGTTTGACGAGAAGATTGACGGATTTTGGCGGCAACTTTGGCAGCAACTTTTTTCTTGGTCTGCTTCGGTTGTCGCGATCGCGGCTTTGTCAGTGTCTTTGATTTTTCCCGGTTTGCCGGAGTCACAGCTGTTGAGCGACGAGGTTTTGCCTCGGAAGATTGTTGTATCGCTTGAGTTGAGGATGCGTGTTCAGAAGGTGGATTAACTGCCTTATCTTTATTGACTCTAGACCTTTCAGTGGGTTGGCTTACTTCCTCATTACTCACTTCAGGATACTGAATAGAACTTTCCGCAACAGTACTGGTTGACCAGGGCAATTCGGACGACAAACTTGCTTTGGGTTTAACGGTTTCCTTTGCAGGTTCACGCTTGGGTGAGTGGGAAAAAGAGGGTTCTGCCGCTGTGGTTGGAGTCACCACGGTTGGGGACGAACTTGAAGGCGAATTAACCGGGGCATAATTAGTGGGTTGAGGCGCTGTTTCAACCGAAGGCATCTGCCTCACAGGAACATCCACCGAATCATCGCCAACGAAGTTTTCAGCCCCTTCAACTGCATGGGCAGCAAGCAAAGAATGGGCAGCAATTAAACCCAGTGTGGTCACAAGTGTTGTCGATAAGAATATTTTGGGCATGATGATTCCTCGCAATGGCAGTACAAATAGAGGGGATTTCTAAACGAAATCCCGGCTGATTTTTATGTATGAAATGCATCTTCAATGAGTCTGCATGTTTTCTTAGGCTGACCACATCTCACTTTCGTAAAGGGGAAGGAGAGGTGGAAGGGTGGAAGGGTGGAAGAGTGGACGGGTGGTGAAGTTTTGAATTTTGAATTTAGCTAAGAACTCAAAACTTTAACTATCAACGATTAACGAGCAACCAACCAACAACTATCAACTATCAATGAACAGCAAATAACCGGTGTGTAATTTAAGCCGGGAAACTTCGGCGGGGTAGGGAGTCAGGAGTCAGAATCCAGTGCTCTCCTGACTCCTGGTTTCTGAATTCTTTCGCCACCCAAAGTTCCCACCTTAGGTAATACCCCCAAATAACCAAACACCAATAACTCAATCCTTCAGCTCAGGAAGATACTGTTTAATGTCGCGATCGCGTAGTTCGGTTAGGGGGCGTTCGAGTTTGATGTATTCATTTTGGGCGGCTTTGATGATGTGCTTCATGCCAACGGATTCAGCCGCGTCGGCAGCCAGAAAAGCGGCGTTTAGGGCAATGTTACGGATATTGCCACCGGCAATATTGAATTTGGCTAAGGTCTTGAAGTTGAGGCTTTCCAGTGGCGTTTGTGGGGGAAAACTGCAGCGCCAGATTCTTTCTCGGTGAGTGGCATCGGGAAAGGGAAACTGGACGACGAAACGGATGCGTCTCAGGAAGGCTTGATCGAGAGAATCCTTTAAATTGGTGGTGAGGATGGCTAAGCCACGGAAGGCTTCGATGCGCTGGAGCAGATAGGCGACTTCCATATTGGCGTAGCGATCGCGAGCATCCTTTACTTCTGACCGCTTACCAAAAAGCGCATCGGCTTCATCAAACAGCAAAATGGCTCCCCCTTGCTCAGCCCCATCAAAGATGCGTCGCAGGTTCTTTTCCGTTTCACCAATATATTTACTGACTACTGTACTCAAATCAATCCGATACAAATCAAGCTTGAGTTCATTCGCCAAAACTTCTGCCGCTAAGGTTTTACCCGTCCCGCTCGATCCGGCAAATAAAGCACTAATACCCAATCCCCGCGATCCGCGATCCGCAAATCCCCAGTGTTCGTAGACAGTTGTGCGCTGTCTGACATGGGCCGCGATCGTCTGCAAAACCTGAAATTCAGCTTTGGGCAACACCAAATCCTCCCAGCTTGCCGACAATATCATCCGCTGAGCCAATTCACCCAACGCTGGTCTTGCCTGCTCCAAACAATGCCGCCACAGCAAATCCTGAACGTTAACGCTAGCCCCTAACCTCTTGCCTATTGCCTCCTGCCTCGCTCCTAGCTTCTGCCTCTTGGCTTCTGCCTCTTGGCTTCTAGCTCCTGACTCCTGCCTCCTGACTTCTAACTCCTGCCTTCTGCCTTCTGCCTCCTGCCTCCTGTCTCCTGCCTTTTCTCCATCCCCAAGTCGCTTACAAACCATCTGGATCGCTGACGCGCTGAGATTGAAGTAGGTCACAAGCTGATCAATGTGACCATTGAGGGAAATCGCGGTTTCACCCAAATGTGTGTGCCAGAGTTGGCGTTGTTCACAGGGTGTTGGTGATGATACCTCAAGATCGAAGAAGGGACGCTGGCGTTGGGGTAGGCGATCGCGACTGGTAATGATGAGTGGACGGCAATTGTTTTCGATCAAACGGGCGACAATGGTCTGGAGTTGGGCTGCCTCACCTGTGGTCGCGGTTGGTAGGTGATCACAGTTTAATAACAGGACGCTTTGGTTAAGGAGTGATTCTCTTTCCCACAAGCACTGTAGCTGGTTGACTTGGCTGCGATCGCTGGGCAGCGCTTCAGCTTCAATGACGTGGAGCGATCGCTGGTGTTGGGTAGCGGCGGCAAGGGCGATCGCCTGTTTAGTTGCCCCATCTTCACCCCATAGCTGAATGACGGGTGTCTGGCTATCTGTCATCAGTCCACTCGGTGCAATCTGTTCAGCAATCTGCCCAGCAATCTGCTGATGGGAAGCGGGTAAGGGTGCCGTGAAGGAATTGGGTAAGGGTTTAACAATGCCCTGCAGACGGGGATCGCCCCCAAGAATCCCCATGAGTTTATGCAAAATGTGCTCATCAATGCGTAGCGGACTGCCAGTGAGTTCTGCCCCTGCCATGATTTCGATCATTTGCCAGCGTCGTAGGGGGGCATCGGGTGTGACGGCGGCCCAATGCCCTTCAGGGAATAGCGAGAAGGCCAATCCAAATGTGGGATAAGCCTGCTGTGGATTTCCGTGCAGGGCGGCACAGAGGGACACCAATGGTCGACTCAGTTCCACCCCAGCACAGAGGAGTAAGATCTGACGTTCAAAAGCAGAAAGGGCGAACTGCTCACAGAGACGATTAAGTACGGGGGGAGGTTGAATGTTTGGGGACGTTGTTTGATGGACTGCCAACAAGGGCTCTGACGCAGGGGATGCAGCCTGAGTGGATGCAGTCTGAGCGGTAAGCTGAGCCATCTTTTGCTCTAGCATTTGACGCAGCTGGTTGACTTCTGCCATCAAGTAACGTTGATTGGCCTCGAACCACGGGGCTTGAGGGGTGGGAGTGGAAAAAGACTGGGTCATGTTGCTTACTCTGCGTACTGCGGTAGCCGAATTCCCAAGCGGGGACCGATGTACCAGTCATATTGAGGATTACGGTTTTGTTTCGTCGCCGGATCGAGCCACTCGTTTGTATCCACCTCCAAGGGACTTTCGGCTCCGTCCACGAGAATGCGCAGTAAATACTCGCCTGGCCGCACATCACTAACCGCAAAATAAAGGGTTGTGGTTGCCACCTCCCGTTGAGTGGCATCAAACAGATAGGCGGCTGGCGGATCAATAGTTGTGTCTCGTAACGATTGCCAGCGGTCATCTTCTGCAGGCCACCACTCATTGAGGGAAAGCACGACTTTTTGGTCTGGCTCGATCGTTAAGTCGACCTGGAGGCTGATATTGGCGATACACAAATCGTCATCAGTGACTTCAATTTGACGAATGTTAGCTGGCCCTAATCGGGGGCGAAGCACCAAGGGAACACCGTTTGATTCGGGTCCGCGTCGTCTTCGGGCTGATCCGGAAATGGTTTCTGTGAAGGGATGAATGACCTGGAGTGTTTGCACCCCGGCGCGCAGTTGATGAATCGGGAGACGGGCCAAAGACAATTCAATTTGAGTGTCGCTAATGGTGTTGGGAGAGGTTGCGATCGCCCCAATCCTGACCTGAGTTTGGGGATTTCCTTGCAGTTGTTTGCCTTTAATGAGGAGGGTACTGTCCGCAAAAATAGGATCGGACAGACCTGATTTGGCCACCACTCGCTCGACCTGAGGTTGCATCCCAAAGGGAGTGATTCCCCCCCCGTTGCGTTGTCTTACTGGCAAGGCCCGTCGCCAGGACTCTTGACCATCGACTAAAACCACGAGGGCTTTGTAAGCAACCGACAAAATGTAAGGCGTTTGGAAAAAGACGGACCAGGTCTTGGAAAGATCCTCTAAATTGAGGTCCAGTGGCAGAATATTGATTTTTTGCACCTGGTCGGCCAGATTAGAGTCCTGTAAAAACGACAACGTTGCATCCTGACAAGCTTCTTGAATCATCGCTTGGGTGATGACGCGGCGATCATTAAGGGCCTGCACGACACTCCCTAACAAGCGCTGAGGAGCCAACTCATTGTTATTGCCATAGCAACTCAGCATGTAATACAGATCCAGCGCCGTTTGACGTTTAACGGAATTACCCCGCGTTCGCAAGGGAGGTACATCCACGTTATGTAAGGCCGGATTCGTAATGACCTGGTACAGAAATATGTTGATACCAGTTTCTGGGGTACCTCTACCGACCTCACTAGGGCTTAAGGTTGTAATTCGGGCTCCTTCAAAGTCTTTTTGAACAGCCGTTTGCAGATTTCTTTGTAATGTCGCCGTTACGGTTGCGATCGCAAGATTATTACTCATAAATAGTGCTCCTGAAGGGTATCAACTTAAGGTGATAAATTTTGGTGACGGAAGAATCTAGGAGTTAGAATCCAGGAGTTAGGAGTCAGGAGAATACTGGATTTTAGCTCCTGACTATCTACCTAGTCGGCGTTTTCTGGTTTAGACGGTCATCCTTGCTGAATCGTGTTCCTAAAAGATCAGCGTCGGCATATTAGTGGGATTAATCAAATACAAAGGATTACACTGAAACAATCCCCAATTTCAAGGCTTTGAGTGCGGCTTGGGTACGATTTTCAACCTCTAACTTGTCGAAAATATCACGCATATATAATTTGACTGTCCCCTCAACAATATCGAGGTTCTTGGCAATAACAGCATTTGATTTACCTTCGGCCAAACATTGAAGCACATCTTTCTCTCTCGGTGTTAAGGGAACCTTTGACGAGGTAGTCAGAGACTTGCCATTGTAAAAATGAAATAAGCGAAAGAAACCGGCAGTTGTTTCTGAAGTGAGGTAAATATGATCTTGCAGTACCGTAATAATTGCCTGGTGAAGTTCTGTTGCTAAATTTTGCTTAACCAAGTAACCTCTTGCACCCGCCTTCATGGCTGTAAATACCCATTTATCTTCTGAATGACCTGAGAGTGCTAACACCTTGCCAGAGTGTTTTAACTGACTATACAGTTCGAGAAACTGAACCCCATTAGTTTGCCCCAGTTCCATATCGAGCAAAATTAGCATTGGTTTTTGCTCTTTAGCTAAGGCAAGAGCTTGATCTACTGATGCCGCTTGACCTATGACCTTAAAAAGGCGGTTTCCAGTTGAACTGTAGAAATTCAAGAGGGCGCTGAGTCCCCGGCGAAATTCTGGATTATCATCGACCAAGAGAACTGAAATCGGGGTAGTGGTGTTGGGGGGAAATGTTTGGTTTAACATGATCTGAGGGCTAATAAAGAACATAGTAGAAATTAAATTTGAGGGAGCGCAATCGTCATGCTTGCCCCGCCAGAGGGCAAGTTTTCGGCCCATAGTCGTCCTTGATGAGCCTGAATAATGTCTCTAGAAATCACTAACCCCAATCCGGTGCCATGACATCGACGAGAATAAAATGGAGTAAATAGATGAGCTAGATCTTTGGCTGAAAATCCGGAACCTTGATCGGTAATCTCAATCAGGATTTCGTTTTGTGAATTCTGCCAGTGACAGCTAATGGTGCCGCCTTCTGGACTAAATGAGATTGCGTTATGGAAAAGATTTTTGAATACCTGTTTGAGCTGCCAGAAATTAGCGTTTAATGGGTGCGATCGCTTATCACAAAGCACGGTAATCGATTTTTGTTCAAAGCAAAACTTCAGTTCCTCAATAGTTTCACTAAGAATCTGCTTCAAGTCACAGCGAGTCTTGACCGTTTTAGAGGCTTCTCCTCTGTGAGCCAGATGATTTAAAGAAACACTGATTTCACGGATAGTCTTAGCAATATTTTGGACATGTTCTCGTTGTGAATTACCCAGTGAACTCTTATACAGAAGATCTGCATAAATCTCGACTAATGAAAGTGGTGTCCGTAGCTGATGTTCAGTTTGGTAAAGAGTTTGCTTGAGTGTTTTAATCTGTTGATCTAACTGTGCTTGGGCCAGAAGACTCTGCTGTTTTAATTGAAAAGACCGAACCTGCTGCTCAATGCAATACTTTTGCACCATGGTTAACGGCTGCTGGGTCCATAATAACCAATAGCCCCACAATTGATTGCTATACCCTTGATCTTTAGCGTTGATCTTTGAACGATACATACAGATATAGGGATGTCCTAAGCCCTGCGCAGGAATGTCCAAACCCAGCTTGTAAACCATCAAAGAGGGTAGTACTGTACTCAACCAATACTCCGAAGCCAAATACTCAATCGTTTCGGGCAAAAATTGATGTGTATTGTTGGCATGAAAAAAGCATTGAGCCCTTTCTGACTGAGGACCGTGTGCTGTTATCCAGATTCCCTCAATGGGTAGGTAATGAAAAAGCTTGTCTAAATCTTCCTGGGTAACTAAATCAGTGCTTTGAGGCTCTGATAAAGACATGCGCGCAAGATTGTCCTTATCAACAGGGGCCTTCGCTATCACAGGTACTTGTATACAGTGTATGGCGTTCATCCGAAAATTAGCCTCCCATTTCTCGCATGGTTCCCTATAGAATCGAAGCCTCAGGTTTATGCAGTTGCTGTAAATGATTTACGGTGTTGCAGGTGAAAACTCGCTGGACAAGCTCAGTTAAGGGTAATATTGCATTTGTTTACAACCTGCGAAATGTCCATGAATGTTTCTAAGACAAACCTACCAACTCTCTAGAGAACTGAATACCTCTAGATGGGTCAGGTTAGGGGGCAGCGATTGGGTCAGTTTTATGAATACTCGTTTGAGACTGCTCAAGTGTGGCAAGGTATATCTGAGGAGTTCCTTGAACATAAGTCACGTTTAATCAGGCTTGTTTACATCTTCACTGGAGATAAGTTTGTTCCAATGGGATTTAGAGCATCGCAAGAAGGCTTGATGCTATCGGATCAAGCAAGACTTAGAAAAGGTTTTTCCAACAAATACAGTGTCGATTGGGCTAAATCAGCTTTTACCACGCCATCTACACTCAAAAGGTTCTGGCAAAGAAAATCAATTCAATCAGATACATTTATGGCAATTTGCCGAGCGATCGATTGTGACTGGCATGACATTATCGAAACCTCAGGCAATTTGGAAGGGATGTGCTATGTCAGGCGTCCTCCCATTGAAACCGAATGCCACACAGAAATACAGAAAATAAGAGCACTCATCCGCATCAAAGCACCTATGAAAATGGGAAAAACCTCACTCATTTCAGAGTTGGTTAACTATGGACGCCGACTGGAATATATCACAATACGATTAAATATGCTCCAAATCGAGCAAACAGTGATTCATCATACAGATAAAGTAATGCGATGGTTTTGCCAAAATATCCATCGTCAGGTACACCGTCAGATTGATTTAGGGACATGTCATATCGACAGTATTTGGGATAGTGCATATAGCAGTAATGATAACTGTACAGCCTATCTCGAAGATCATGTACTCGATAAAGTTGAAAATCCTGTAGTGTTAGCAATTGACAACCTTGATCGGATCTTTCCTTTTCATGAATCAGCAGTTGATTTCTTAGGCTTATTGCGTTCTTGGCATGAGGATGACAGTGAAAATTGGAATAAGCTTCGAATTGTATTAGCACACTCAACTGATATTTATCCGACGCTGAACGTAGAGTTCTCACCGTTTAATGTTGGTAAATCAGTTCAATTACCTGAATTCACACTTGAGCAAATTAATACATTACTAGCATTTCACCAGATTCCTCCGAGTAAACTCAGTGCAAAACAATTAGAAACATTGGTTGGAGGATATCCTGAGCTGATATCTATTGCCATCAGCCATCTTAAATTTTATCCCGAATCAAACTTTCAAAACTTCATAGAAATTGCACCTACTGTGAATGGCCCTTACCGCAATCATCTCCAGAGGCTACATCAAAAGATAGACCAAGAGGCAAGTCTCCTGGAAGTCATGAAAAAGTTATTACAGTCAGAGGAACCCATTCGAATCAGTAATCGAGAATTATTTTATTTAGATAGTTTAGGGCTTATAAAGCTGTCAGGAAATCGAGTGTCGATGAGAAACCAACTCTATCATCAATATTTTGCTCAATCTTTAAGCTTAGGATAAGCAGCATGAATAATATTTATCATTATCGGTATCAAGGTGGGTCGCTTTCAGCAGATGATCCTACGTATGTAGAACGTCAGGCAGACAGAGAATTGTATGAAGAATTGTTGGCCGGCAACTTCTGCTATGTTCTGACTTCTCGCCAAATGGGAAAATCAAGTTTGCGGGTACGAACTCAGAAAAAGTTAGAGGAGCAAGATATTCTTTGTCTCAGCGTTGATTTATCAGCCATTGGTAAGGCTTCCTTACAACAGTGGTATTCTGGTATTGCTTTTCGAATGTTTAAGAATATCAAGTTTAGCAATAAGCCAGATTGGAAGCGATGGTGGTCTGAGCATGATTTTTTGTCTCCTGCTCAGTTACTCGGAGAACTGTTTGATGAAGTTATTTTGAACTTGGGTGCAAAACGCATTGTTGTCTTTTTCGATGAAATCGATTCAGTCTTAAGATTAGAATTCGAGACAGATGATTTTTTTGCTCTGATTCGATCATGCTTTAATCAACGGGTTGATGATCCAAGATATCAGCGGTTAAGTTTCTGCTTGCTAGGTGTAGCTTCACCAACAGAACTCATTAGCGACAGTCGATGTACACCGTTTAATATCGGGACAACTATTAATGTAGATGGCTTTCAGCTTGATGAAGCCGAGCAATCGCTGCTTTTTGGACTCAAGAAAACCCTTAGTCATCCAGAGCAGGCGTTAGCAGAAATTATAGATTGGACCAGTGGACAACCTTTTTTGACACAGAAAATATGTCACCTTGTTGCCAGTTATGCTCATGAAGGTTGCAATACTGTTGACCAGATCGTTGAGAATTTTGTTTTACATAATTGGGAAGTGAAAGACAATCCACCTCATCTGAGAACGATCGCAATTCGAATTACTAGCCAAAAGCATCGCGCGATCGCGCTACTAGAACAGTACCGATCCATCCTCAGACAAAAAGAAAGTGCTATAAAAAATGACAATCATGAGGCAGAATTACTCCTATCAGGAATAATCGTCAAGAAAGATAGTAAAGTAAAAGTCAGCAATCGAATATATCAACAAGTTTTTGATATAAAGTGGGTTGAAAATAAACTGGAAGAAGTTTGGCAATTGATTCAAGAATCAGGACAGGCTGAGAATGTTATTCTGCTCTCTCCAAAATTACAAGAAATTAGGGCCATTATATATTTATGTATAGCTGCTTTTGGTATTAGTTTTATATCACTTTGGGGTTCATACGTTTGGTTGAAGAGCCCACCTTGGACAGAAGCATTTAGTCGAAATAACTCAGGAGAGATTATTGAGCTAATACGAACCTCCATCCTTCTATTTGGAGCCGTCTACTTTGTTGGTATTGTTTGGCGAAAAGAAGCCTATGAACTTATTCAAAGTCAGCAATCAATTGTCAAGCGTTGGAGAAGAACTTTTTCAATTATTGGAATAGTTGTTTTTGTTTTTTCATTATTTTATCATCTCCAGCTAGGCCCTTCTGCATTACAAGTAGACTATCCTATTAGCTCATATACTTTTAGAGATTACTATCTTCCTTATTTAATATACTTGCCTTACACGTTGATTAATTATAATGTTCTTGCTCTCATCTGGGTTGCAGTGAGTTCTTATGGAGCATTCAAAGATCTGAATAGGAGTTTATTGAGGACCAATCAGTTTAGTGAAACGGTAAGATCTCTCGAAGATGTTAATACCACTCTCGATCAGGAAAGAACTCTTGCAATAGAAGGTTTGATAGATAGAGAATTCAATAAATTTTCAACCAACTTCATTAGTCTGGTGAGTCGATATACAATTCTACTATTATTTGTTTGCATTATTACCTTTTTTGAGACGACTTGGGGGGTTGTAACACTCTCTGATAAGGCTGAGGATTTTATGGTACTTACCTATGGATTTAGCCTATCGGCATTAATTATGATGCTCTGGGTTTTTTACCACTATCATATAGCATTTCGGAAGGCTTCTATTTGTCTATTTAATTTGCACTGTGATTATGGGAGTTTCGAGTCGAGACATAGTTTTGACAAGTTGTTTCGTCGAATTTTTAATTCTCATTTCAACCTATATCTATCTTTGGCGTTCACACTTACTTTCATTTTTCTATATTTTATAGGTATTGCCCAATGACATAATATTGGTTTAAGAATCCAATATTATGTCGAATCATTAGGACTATCTCACAATATTTTCTTCTCTTGACTGATTCACTCATCTTATATTATCCATCTTGAATAGAAGTTAGTGTCTAATGCTGAAACAGAAAATATGCTTCACAATCCTTATGGCAATCTCTTTTTTGCTATATCCAACTTTGAATAAAGCT
Organism: Cyanobacteria bacterium J06639_14; assembly: GCA_039818605.1. Classification (GTDB taxonomy): domain Bacteria; phylum Cyanobacteriota; class Cyanobacteriia; order Phormidesmidales; family Phormidesmidaceae; genus SIO1E4. Next base: position 12,708 of record JBCBTQ010000040.1, read on the forward strand.
CCTCAAGAAGTTCACATTCTCGAATTATGGATTGATAGCTATATTCCCTTTTGGCCTGCGTTTAGTATTCCATACCTTTTGTATATACCCTATATCATATTTACTCTTTTATTCTTTGTCTATTTCTCTGAGTTTTCGGTTTTTGTAACAATTTCGTTTGTGTTTTGCTTATTGATAGCCTCTTTTTTTTATGTCTTTTTTCAAACGACTGTCCCAAGATCAACGATTACCTCAGCAGATCTATTTTCAAGCTTGGTTAACTTTATCTATGCAGTGGATAAACCATATAACTGTTTCCCAAGTTTACATGTATCACTATCCGTCATGATGTATCTCTATTGGCTCAAGAGAAAAACAAGGAATTCAATCCTTCTTGGTATTTTTACTTTGTTCATTATTTTGTCAACTCTTTTGATCAAACAACATTTTATTGCTGATGTGATTGCTGGAATAGCCTTAGGAATTTTGAGTTACTATATCGGCTCCATGAAGTTGAAATTCCCGATTTTATTTGCTCGAAAGTAAAGCCAAGAGGCTAACTCAAAAATACGATTTTCTGAATTCTTTGAATATATGTCAACCTCGCAGGCAAAGGAAGCTTCCTTTGCCTGCGAGGTTGAGGCTACGAAACTCGACGCTGTCTATGCAATAAAAGCCTATCTAGGCCAATGTTTTCATATCTGGAAAATAGTTTATGCCATAAATCCCTAACCAAAGTGAAGTACCCGAAGCACTACTATCGCTCCTATCGTAAAGGCGTTCTAACGAATTTCCTGTTGCTAAGAGTTTTGCCTGAGCCATTAGCCAGTTGAGCTACCTGCTGACAAATTTTCTGATTTTGGCAAGGCGTTGCTTCACTGCCCTTATTTTTTCTACGAGGACTATCGAATATGGCATTAGACTATTTTGCTCCAGGCGTATACGTCGAAGAAGTCGATCGCGGGAGCCGCCCTATTGAGGGCGTGAATATGAGTGTTGCAGGCTTTGTTGGTTTTACCGAAGACATTCGCGGTGATGCCGAACTCTTCAAGCCCATGCTCGTCACCAACTGGGCCCAGTATCTGGAATACTTTGCCAAGCCCGGTTCTCCCCATCCTGGATTCACCGACTTCGACGCCTATCTACCTTTTTCCGTCCAGGGTTGGTTTGACAACGGTGGGGGACGTTGTTGGGTTGTCAGCATTGGTACCCGCAAACCGGGTTCCCCAGCGCCCTCTGCCGAGGAAACCGCAACCAAAGTCCTCACTTCGGGAAAAAAGCCCTCGCTCAATTTCAACTTAACGTTACCTGAAGACTCCCAAACAACCCTCCCTCCTTCTAGCAATAATCGGGTTACCGTCATTGTGGCGGATGGCGAACCGAAGCCGTTACCTGAAGACGCTCCTGAGGATGCCGAGCCCCCGTTTAACACGGGCGAATATTTCAAGATCATCATCAAGCAAGGTGATGACGATCTTGAAATCTATCCACATCTCACCATGAATCCTGAAACCGATCCTGCGGTTGCAGATTATGTGGTCACGGCTCTGGAGCAGGGCGTGTGGGAATATCGACAGCAATCAGATGAGGAGCAAAGAACATCGAAATATCAAAGCCCATCAGGGTATGTCGATATCCTTGATGTATCACAAAGTCGTCATCCGCTGTCTTGTCGCCCCAAAAATGGGTTCTATGAGGTAGCGCCACCGCCATACATTGGGCAAGCGGAGCGAATTACTCAAGATATGCAAGGGGTGCGGAACGATCGCGGCGGGATTGAAGGCCTTTTTGAAATTGATGAAGTGGCGATGGTAGCGTGTCCTGATCTCATGCGTGCCTACCAAGAGCATTGGCTTGATTTGGATCAGGTTCATGCCCTGATGGAAAGGCTCCTTACCCTCTGTGAAAATGCCTTTCCTGGCCCCGCCTACCGGATGGCAGTGATTGATGCTCCGCCTGTGAAAATTGGGAAAAACGACAATCGCCCTATATTACCAGAGGAACAGAAACCCCAGGATGTCGATAAGTGGCTGAAGGAATTTAACCGCCGCTCAATGTTTGGAGCACTCTATTATCCCTGGATTAAAGTAGCAAATCCCAGGACGGACGGGCGACCAATTTTGGTGCCGCCTTCGGGTCACATGATGGGAGTTTGGTGTCGGACCGATGAATCGCGTGGCATTTTCAAAGCCCCAGCCAATGAAACACCTCGTGGGGTTATTGGCTTGGCTTACGGGTCTAACATGCGTGAACAGGAACTCTTGAACCCGGAGGGCATCAACTGTATTCGCAACTTCGCCAACTACAGTCGAGGCTATAAAATCTGGGGGGCTAGAACACTAGTCGAGCCAGACAACGTCCAATGGCGCTATATCAGTGTCCGACGGTTAATCAGCTACATCTCAAAATCAATTGAAATTGGCACCCAATGGGTCGTATTTGAGCCCAACGACCAAGATCTTTGGGCCCGTGTAAACCGGACGGTGACTGGATTCCTGACTCGTCTCTGGCGTGATGGGGCCCTTTTTGGTGCATCCCCTGCCGATGCCTTTTACGTGAAGTGTGATGGGGATATTAACACCCAAGAGACAATCATGTTAGGTCGCCTATACATAGACATTGGTGTTTGTCCTGTCAGACCTGCAGAATTTGTCGTCTTTCGCATTAGCCAATGGGCACCGAATCAGTAGGCAATTTGGTTATTGGTTGTTGGTTATTAGTTCTTAGTCATTGGTTAATGTTTGATAGTTCGTGGTTCATAGTTTGCATGAATATCCGACAGCCTTTGACCAACGATCAACCATTAACCATTAACCATCAACCATGAAAAACCCACAAACCACAAACAACCAAATACTTGAAGTGCTGTTCTTAATGAACAAGGGAATGAAACGATGGCTGATCTACAACCTGTAACCACCAGTCGATTTTATGTCGAGTTTGATGGCATGACTGACAAACTGTTGAAAAGTATTCAGGAAGTTGCTTTCCAGGGACAAGTTAAGGGGAATGAAAAGGCTTTGATGTCGACTAAAGATGGCAAAACAATGCGCCAAAGTACCTCATCTGGATTTGAGGAAAACCCCAACATTACCCTTGAAGTTTACCTCATGAAGGATGATGCAGACTTTTATAAGTGGATGGAAAACACCATGCCGACTAGCTATAGCGGTGCTGGTTCTGGGGGCGGTAAATGGTCTGAAAATCGTAAGAATGGGGCGATCGTTGCCTATGATCCAGGCGATAATGAAATCATGCGTTGGGAAATGAAAAATGCCTGGCCCAAAAGTTATAAGGTTTCCGATTTTACCTCTGATGGCACCGATCTGGCTTATGAAACCTATGAAATTGTATGCGAAGACATCAAGCGTGTGAAGTAAGTATACAACGCTAAAAATTGGAATTTGAGTTGACATTGAGATGAAGTAAATGGCTGATAATGAAGTTCTGGCAAATTCGCGATTCTATTTCGAGTTGGATGGTATGACCGAACTGGTCGTCAAAAAGATTAGTGGTCTGCAAATCACCTTAGAAGCTGCTGGGGATATGAAATCATTTGGAGTGACTAAGGGTGGAAAAAGCAAAATGCAGGCAACTGTTAGCGGTGTGACGAATGGTGCTCTAACAGTAGATTTTGTGGCTACTGTGGAAGATATGTCACTACACGATTGGTATCGTGCCTCTCATCCTGCAATCGGTCCGATGTCGGGAGGCTTTTCGGATAGTAAAGGTGAACGTAAGATGGCCTCTTTGACAGTCTATAATCAGGGTGGTGAAGATGCTGCTCGTTGGCAATTTACAGGGGTATTTCCGAAGTCTTACAAAACCTCAAAGATGGAACCTGGAAGTACCGAACTTTTTACCGAAACCATCGAGATGGTTTACGAAACCTGTCACCGCACACTTTAAAAAGTTGTCGACTTAAAGCGAAAAATCTCAGTAAAAAAAGAATCCAGGAGTCAGGAGAATATCGGATTCTGACTCCTATTCAACCAAGATTGCTCGGGTTAAACAGGTAACCATAAAGATTTTTACTCACTTGAAATGAGTAAAGGAGGCAGTGATGCAAGAGTTTGAGGTCTTGACCAATGCTCGATTTTATCTTGAGCTTAAGCTCAAGGGTTCAAATGATATTATCGATGCTTACTTCATGGAATGTCAGGCCTTTAAGCGTAGTCATGATGTCATTGAACATTGCGAAGTAGTTGCCCAAAAGTGGGGAAGTAAGCCAGCTCAACGGGGCCGAGTCATTAGAACGAAATTACCAGGCAATACCAAGAACGATAATATTGTTTTGCGTTCCGGGATGACAGCCTCCCCTACGATGTGGCAATGGTTTCAGGATATAGAGCAGGGGAATTGGTCAAAACAGTTGCGCGATGGTGACTTGACGCTCTATGACCAGGCGGGTGAAGTCCAAGCTAGGTTTCGATTTTTAGGGGCTTGGCCCGTGAGTTACAAAATTGGCGATGTGAAAGCTGATGCCAGTGATTTTCAAATTGAGGAACTGGCGCTAGCCGTAGATGATTTTTTGCGGGTAAAGCCAGATGGCAATAATTATTAACCTGGAAATCACTTAACAGAAAAGGAATTTTAATTCCAAGGAGGCAGATCATTATGTTTGAGACAGAATTTGAGTTTATCTTACCTAAAGGATATTTAGATCAAGATGGCATCCTCCATCGTCAAGGGGTCATGCGTCTGGCAACGGCGATGGATGAAATTGTTCCCTTGCGCGATCCTCGTGTTCGATCTAACGCTGCCTATGCCACGGTAATCATTTTGGCTCGAGTCATCACTAAATTGGGGACATTAGAGCAACTTTCTCCGAGTGTGATTGAGCAATTTTATGCTTGTGACTTGAATTATCTACAAAATTTTTACCGGCAGATCAACGAGTTAGAATTTGACGTTACTGAGAAGCCAAACCAAGTGGAACCAGCACCCGCTGCTGAACCTAGTCCAGCAGTGTTCTAGGTATGATTCAAGTTGCTAATTTTTGAGTGATTTTTGAGCGATATTCCTATGCATGACACTGCATTAACGACAGAATTTGTATTCTCGCTGCCGCGAGGATTTATGGATGAAGCCGGCCAACTTCATCGGGAAGGAACCATGCGATTGGCAACAGCTCGGGATGAATTGATGCTGCAAAAAGACCCGCGTGTGCAGGCTCAATCAACTTATGGCATACTGCTGCTGCTGTCGCAAGTCATTGTGCGTTTAGGCACTTTGAATACCGTAACTCCAGCAGATTTAGAATGTCTATTTACCCAAGATTTTGCCTATTTGCGCGAGTTTTATAATCGCGTCAATCAACAAGGACATACTACGATCGCTACCCAATGTCCCCAATGCGCCGCCACCTTTGAAACGGAGCTGCCTCTAGCGGGGGAGTCATAAGCTACCCCTCTAATCAACTCCATGAGGAGGTAGCGTGCATTGCGCTCAATTTTCATTGGTCATTGACCGATATTTTGGCCCTTGAGCATCGCGATCGCAGACGCTGGGTCACTGAAATTCAAAAGGTTCAGGCCCCAACGTAAACAGCATGTTTTAGAAGGGTGCCAACTCAGGGACTTTCTTGCCATGAATACAGTACCGTCGGTTGGCGTCGAGGCAAGCTGGCTACGTTTTTTCACACTGGTTGTGGTGGGCGATGCCTACAAACCAACTGGTTGTGGTGGGCGATGCTCACCCTACTGGATTCAGGATTCAGGATTCAGGATTCTGGCTCCTGAATCCTCATCCTTTCCCACCCAGAATTTCCTGGTCTAAAGAGGTATCCCTTTCCCTTTAGAGCATTGATGTTCCAACCAAGGAGAAGCTTCAAATGTTGCGTCACAACTGGCCGCGTAATGCTACCCAGCGACAATTAGCAAAACGGTTATGCAAATTAGGTCTGTTCAGTGGCCTAATGCTGGTGACTGTATTGCTCAGTCAATGGCTCAGTCAACCGGTCGCGTGGGCCTATGCTTTGCCCCAGAATCTTCCCGAGCTGGCTTTTCGAGAAAGTATTTACCTGGTGCTGGCTCTATTTGCAGGCAGTATTTTGGTTGTCGAAAGTCGTCGCTTGAGCACTTTCATTCTGGGACTGTTATTAATGATTATCGTGTTTGGGGCGATCGCTCAGTTCGGCCATCCCCAAACGCTAATCCCCGTTGCCATGGGTTTAGGGTTAAGTATTGTCCTGGTTGGTTCATGGTGGTGGGGGTATCGGCAAGGATATATCCAGGCTTTGTACACAACCATTATCGGTCGCCAGCAAAATGACCCACTCTTTAGCCAAGTAATCCAGAGCTATGAAGTGCAGCACTCTGAGACTGAGTCTTCAGCTGGCTTTTTGAGGACACTGAACTATCGTGCGAGGGCTATCCGATACTGTCGCCTCATGGGTGAAAGCGAGGTGAAAACCCTATACACCCTCATCAAAAGTCAGATTCAACAGGATTGGCAACAGGCGCAAGCAGCCCACCACACGGATCAACTCACTCAACAACGAGCACAGATTCAAGCCTTGCTGGCCAAAGTTGATTACCTCTGTGAACATCCACGCCCTGCAACACCGTCCACCTCAACGCCACTCTATTCCCAAGGCCCGCTTGGAGGCCCCTTAGAAGATTTCCGAGAAAAAAATTACTGATCGGAGCGTTGCGTTGCGTTGCGGACCGCAATACCAACCTACGACGATATATTCATTTCGGGAAATCACCTTAGCGGGTAAGCATTGCCATCACTTTTGCGACGTCACAACTCATGCCACCCAATTCATCGCCCACGGAACCTCCAAACCCGGTTTCCCAAAATTCAGTGGGATCAAAGACACGCCATCTTCGCAATCAGCCTTTGGGACTGATTCCCTCCAGCATTCTGAAAACAACTCCCCAGGAAGATCCAGCCTTCGCGACCTTGGCTCAACTAGCCGCGCAAATTAGGCAAGACCCTGTTGCCATGCGACGCCTCAGTGAACGAGTTATCGAAATGCTGCGATTAGACCTGCACCAACAACGTGAGCGAGGTCAGCAATACAGCCAATGGTAGACACCACAGAACGCCCCAAAGACTTTGGGCATAACTTCATCGCCACCAACCGTTTCTATGTCGAAATGGAGAGTGAACTGAAAGCCTCCTTTCGCGAGTGCTCCGGCTTAGATGTGCAAGTAGATAAAGACGTCTACTTTGAAGGCGGTGTCAACGAGCAACAGCGGATTTTCCTCAAACAGACTAAGTTTGCTGATCTGACCTTGAAACGAGGTCTATCAGATGATCTCATCTTCTGGGAATGGATCAACACGTTACTGGATGGTAAGGGTAAGGCCGAGCGCCGCGATATCAATATTCTGCTGTTTAATCAGGCAGGAGAAACAATTCAGGCTTGGCAGATTCAAGGGGCTGTGCCGATTGGTTGGAAAACGCCTACCTTACAAGCTGATTCCAGTGCTGTTGCGATCGAGGAACTCACCCTTGCCTATGAAGGCTTAAAGGTGAGCACCAGTAATTCAGGAGGCGTTTCAACTGCGGTGAAGCGCGATAAGCTAGGCTACTTTTCATCTGGAGGTTAGCCATGACAAAACCTCTGGGCATCCAAAATCCCTTATTACCCTCAACTCCCCTCGGACCAGGCCACTATCGCCCTAATCTGAAGTTTTTGGTTCCACTTGGGAGACAATCTCTGAACAGTTTAAACCCCAGTCTATTCCAGCAAAGCCTGGTATCTCCCCAGCTCGAATCGCATTCACTATTGACCTCATCATCCTTGGCTGAATCAGCTTTTGCCGATCAATCCTTGGGCGACTTGTCTGAACAAGCCCAACTTGACGATCGCGTGCCGATTCAATCAACAGAGCCACAGCCCAACGACGGTACACCTGCCTCAACCAACCTGACAGACATAAGCAATTCGTTGATTCAACGTAGGGAAGTCGACCTCACCTCAGAGCCGTTAGAGAACACCAATCGCTCCCCTCTTCAACCCACATCGCTGTTGCCAACCGAAACCGCCTCAACGCAAGGAAAACAAACCCACACGGGACTCCCAATCACAGCACCATCTGGTCAAACTGAGCGCATCGCATTTGCTCACGAAGAAGTCGCTCACGAAGAAGTCGCTCACGAAGAAGCCGATACAGATAACGAAGAAACCTTATCCGCAAGCGCAAGTATTAATCCATCAACGAGTTTTCCTGTACCAGAGATCAAAACCGAATCGACCTCAAATATAGTGCCGAAGAAGATATCTAGCACTCCGTCTCAGATCACATCAAGTGAGCCTCAGACAGTGCAACAGCGATCGCAGTCCACATCTGAATCAACACGACTCGAACCGGCAACCTTATCGCCGACAGAAACCTCTTCAAATACCGATACCGATATAGATGCTGGCACAACTGTAGATACCGATACAGTCACAGATACCGATATAGATGTAAGCAGTCCTCAATCATTTGCAAAGCCACTGTCAGATGCAGTTGATGTCGCTGAAGATGGGATTGAGGCATCGGCATCACCATCAAATTCTGTCATACAGTCGGAGACTCCTTCAGCAGCAGCACAGAAGGTACAGAGGCAAGCTGAAAAGGTCACAATGTGGCCTGAGTCTGCTGCTAACGAGACTTCAGAAAATGAGTTAGCAGGTGTTGAACTCACAGGTCCTAACCAGCAACCCGCACTAGAAGGAAACACAAGATCATCGGCACTACCTGTAGATAACCCTGTGCAGGCTAAATCCGAGCTGCCAAACGCCCACGCACAAACCCCGATTCAAGCTGCATCTAGCTTTGAAACTGCACCAGAGGCGATCGCCGCTACCGTCTCCAATCCAGAATTCGAGGAACTTCCCAACACCTCATCTGCAGGTACGTCCAATCAGTTGCGACTCCGCCCTGAAGCCTCAGTGCCAGACTCCTCGAAGGCTGTATCAACCTCTCTTAAACCAGCCGAAAATCAGCAGCAGGTAGCCCCAGAGGCGATCGCAGAAATCACTTCCGACAACGGACCTCAGTCAACGCCGTCAAATCATTCAAACAATTTACTTTCAAGCCCTAAAAATTCCACGTCCAACACCTCAAAAACACCACCAACTTTATCTGGACCAGAAATTATTCAGCGAAAAGATACTTCCGCGATCGTTTCAGAAACAAAGTTTCCAATCCCCTCAGAGAGTGACCGTTCCCCATCAGGGGCTAAGCGAGTGGAGGCGAGGCTAGATTCCCTAGAGTCATCGTCGCTGCAACCCTTTCAAGAATCCTCTCAAAAAGGAGATCAACCTAAGGCGGAAAATTTCGGTGGCGGAAGAATCCAGGCATCAGGAGTCAGGAGTCAGGAGTCAGAAGCCAGTGTCATCGTGACTCCTGACTCCCCACCCACCCAAGATTTCGCGACTTCAACGAGTACATCTCAAGAATCATCGCAAGAGACTTCTAAAGAGCTATCGGATGAGGTAAGTCTAAATTTTCCAGCCTTACCTCAAGTTTTGAAACCTATTAGTCCACTGCAAACATTGGGACATAAAGTACTAAGACGAAAATCACTAGGCGAAACAGTGGTACTGCCTAAGACAGAAGATCTTTCAAAGGTACTTTTGCCTAAAGAACAGTATCATCCATCAGCTCAACCTTCTGATAAAACTATCCTGCCAAGCTATCTGGGACAAAACGGGGTAATTCTTAATCTTCAGGATGCAGAAAATAGTCTTAATAGCGATGCTTTCTCTGAATCTTTAGCATCTCCCGTACAAAAGCAGTCAATTGTAAGCGAGAACAATCAGGCTGATCCAATATCCAATGATTCTCAGATTATTAACCATTCAGCTATTGACAAGGGTTGGCGTAATATTGCTGAGTTAAGTTCCCTGATGGCAGAGGATAACTCATCGATAGCAGAGAATAACTCATCGATAGCAGAGAATAACTCATTAGCAAAACCAGTATCTTTTCAACTTTCAAGAACTGTAAATAGTGTGTCAACAATGATGCCAAAGGAAATTGATACTCAACAATCTTTTGCTCAACAATTTGTTGCGATCGCCTCACCACTCACTCCTCATCCCTTCCCAGATTTACATCCCCTCCAACCGCCATTGCAGCCCCCAAATCACTCACCTCAAAAAAATCAAAGAAAACCTGTTGCGGAAATGACTGATGTCCCCCCATCCCAGTCATCTTTACCAAATTCTACAACTGCGCCTAGTTCTACAGAAGGCACAACCGCATCTCCTGCTGAAGTTGATAAACTAGCCAATCACATTTATCAACTTGTTAGACAGCGACTGACATCGGCTCAAGAAAGACGAGGTTTTTATACTAGACGACTAGGCTAATTACGATTGCAGACACTCATACTCATACTGAGAAGAAAATTATGACACAGCTCGAAAAAGCCAAACTGAAAGGGTTAGACGGGGCACAAGATATTGATTTTATGTTTAATCCCACAGAACTTACCTTTAGCCGCAGCATGAGTATTGAGCAGTCTCCAGGGGCACGAGATAAATCGGGACAAAATAAAACCAGCTTTAAACATCCTAATCCTTATACATTAAAAATTGGGAATCTCATTTTTGATACCTATGAAACTCAAAAAAGTGTATTGGATCAGGTTAAAAAACTTTCTAAATCTGTGGAGTTTACCGATAAAGGAAAAGGACAGAATAAGCGCCCTCCTATCTATTTATTTGCTTGGGGGCAACATGACTATTTACGAGCATTTGTCAAAGATTTTAGCTGTCGCCTGACCCTATTCTTACCCAACGGAACCCCCGTCCGCGCCATCATTGATCTCACGCTTGAACAGGTCGAACTCCCCCAACCCACCAGCGACCAAGGCCCCGCTAATCCAAGTTCCAGCGATCGCACCGCATCAAAGCCTTTATTTGGATAACAACATGTCTAAGTCCACTTACATCGCCGAACCCCTTCTCAAACTTGATGGTGAATCTGCTCCCATAGAATTAACCAACGATATTCTAGAGATTTTGATCGAAGAAAGTTTGCACTTGCCTGGTGCATTCACGTTGATGTTTCGTAATTCGGCACTCCCAGGACAGGAGAGTTCGACTTTCTGGCAGCACCAAGACCAATTTGAAATTGGAGGCCAGATTGAGATTGGATTTAGATCCAATGCAACGGAATCCAAAGACTATAAAGAACAAACAGAAGGTATTGTCTTAAAAGGAGAAATTACGGCGATCGAAGCTCACTTTACAGCGGGTGCTCAAGCGCCCATCATTGTGCGCGGCTATGACGTTTCGCATCGCCTACATCGAGGGCGGTTTAATCGTTCCTTCCAAAACATAACTGATAGCGATATTCTCAAAAAAATCGCAGCTGAAGTCGGGATGTCAACCGGCACAGTTGACGATAGCGGTGTTGCTCATGATTATCTATTTCAAGCTAATCAAACTAATATGGAGTTTTTGCGCGATCGCGCAGCACGTAATGGATTTGAACTATTTACTCAGAATGGTGAGTTGCAGTTTCGTCAGCCGCAGGCAGAAGAATCGTTAAAACTTACCTGGCTCAAAGATTTAAGTAGCTTCTATGTTCGTGTTAGCAGTGCAGAGCAAGTTGAAAGTGTGGAAGTTAGGGGCTGGGATTATCAGCAAAAGCAGCCGATTGTAGCGACTCAATCCTCTGATCAGATCATGACCCAAAATGGGTATGGCAAAGGCAAAGAGACCAGTAGTATTTTTGAGGAAAAGCCCAATTCTCCCACCATGATTGTGGTCGATCGCCCAGTCTTTAATGCGGAAGAAGCAGAGACCATGGCCCAAGCTTTATTTAATGAATTAGGTGGCGAGTTTGTCCAAGCCGATGCCCAGGCTGAAGGCAATCCCCAAATCCGTCCTGGACGCATTATTACGCTAGAGGATATGAACAAATACGATGGTGATTATTATGTCACTGAAGTGCGGCATCTTTTTAGCGAACGGGTTTATACCACTGAATTTAGTGTGCGGGGATTCCGAGATAATGACCTGCTTTCAATATTGGCTCCCCAGTCGCGCTTAAAAGCGGGGGAAACGCTTTTGGTTGGCATTGTCACGGACAATGAAGACCCGGATGGGTTGGGTCGAGTTCGGGTAAAGTGCCCCACCCTGACCGAGGATCACGAAAGTAATTGGGCCAGAGTGATTGGGACTGGAGCTGGATCGTCACGAGGATTTGACTGCTTACCCGAAATCGATGATGAAGTACTGGTGGGGTTTGAGCATGGGGATATTCATCGTCCCTACGTGATCGGCGGGGTTTGGAATGGGAAAGATGCGCCGCCCGAGAAAGTCGATGATGCGGTTGCTGGTGGTAAAGTTCGTCTGCGCACCTTCAAAACCCGCACGGGGCATACCTTGCAATTCATTGAAGAAGATAGTGGTGGCAGTCAAGCAGGCATCCATATGACCAGTGTGTATGGACACGAAATTTATCTGAATGACAGTGAACAAGCGATCGTAATTAAAACCAACGGGGGCCACACCTTGCGCCTCTGTGACCAGACCCAAAATATTGAAATGAGTTCTACCGGCACGATCGCGATGAAAGCCCCACGACAAATCAGCCTCACGGTCGGCACTAGTCAGGTCGAACTCAACCCAATGGGTGTCAATATTCGCGGCAGCCAATGCATTATGCAAGGTCAGGCCCAAGCAACAGTACAAGGCGCATTGGTGAATGTTTTAGCCAGTGGAGTTGCCACTGTACAAGGTAGTCTGCTCAAACTTTGTTAGAAGGAAAATTCAAAATGGCATTACAAGTTTGTACTGGAGCTAAGCTACAGTGCAGTTTCGGAGCAGCTCCTAGCTCCTTAACTGTCATTCCCAAAGGTCCGTCAGTTCTAGCCACAGGACCGAATGCAGCAACCATCAAGGATCATGTGCCCCTCGCCAATATTCCACCATTTGGGATGTGTTCTGCTCCCACGAACCCAGCCGTCATCGCTGCAACGGCTGCCGCTTTTGGCGTATTCACCCCGGCCCCCTGTATACCCGTAACGCCTGCTCCATGGACACCGGGTTCATCCCAAGTACTGATTAACAATACCCGAGCCCTCAACAACACCTCCCAATGCATGTGTGCTTGGCTGGGGGTTATTTCTGTTACGGATCCGGGGCAAAATCTGGTCCAAATCCCTTGACCCCTTACTTTTGATCAATGGTATTGAGTGATTTGGCTTTCTATAGTGGCAACAACACGAATTATTGTCGTTGTCGATTATGTCACCACTCATTGACCTTAATTCATACGAACATCTGGGTAAAGGAATTGCCTTCCCGATCACCATTAATTTGCAAGGTGGACTCCAACTTAGTCAAACTATTCTCAATATTGAAGAATCCATTCATTTGATTCTGAGCACCAGCTTAGGTGAGCGTCTGTACCGTCCAGACTTTGGCTGCCGCCTATCAGACTTAGTCTTTTCGCCAATCAATACAGAAACGCTACTTCAGATCAAACTTTACGTTGAAGAAGCGCTCCGTCAATGGGAGCCACGTATTGAGTTGGAGGACATTATTACCGAGCCAGACTTAGCGATTGGGCTAGTTAATATCCATATTCGCTACTTTCCCAAAGAAAGCCATGACTTACATAGCTTGGTTTATCCCTTTTATCTATCCTTTACCCAGGAGTAGTTATCGTCATGGATGATGAAAAAACCCCTAATTTAGATGCACTTAAAATCCTCTCGGAACTTCCCAAACCTAATCTCGATGATCGCACCTATAAAGATTTCGTTGAAGAGACACTCTTGCGGATTCCTCGATATTGCCCTGAGTGGACGAACTATAATCCTTCTGATCCTGGGATTACACTGATCGAGCTATTTGCCTGGTTAACTGATCAGATGATGTGGCGATTTAACCAGGTTCCCTGGCGGCAATATATTTCCTATTTGGAATTATTAGGAATCCGTTTAGCACCGCCTCAACCAGCTCAAGCTGAGATTAGCTTTTATCTCAGTCGTGCTCAAACCCTTGAGAACAGAATTCCACCAATTGCCTTAGGCACTGAGGTCTCAACAGAACGAACCAATAACCAAGGAGCCATTATTTTTAGTACGGATACAATACTCGAAATAGGCACTCCTTTCATTCGCAACTTTCTCATTGCTAGCCAGATTTCATCGTCATTTTCTCCAGAGGATGACTTGGGAGCGTTGCAGGATGGCTTTAATCAGTGGACACCTGCAGACAATCGAGGATGCCATTGGTCAGGAGGCGAACAGTTCATTTTTCAACAGACTCCGCAAGTCCAAAATGGCTTTTATTTAGTGCTGGGTTCTGACACGCTAGCCGATGGTCAGCCTCAAGCTTTGGATGGACATGTCATTGTCCTCGACATTGAGGGGCAACTGGCAGGCCCTACGGGGATTAATCCCAAACGTCCTCCCCGACGTTGGGAAGCCTGGGACGGTGAAGCGTGGCAGCCAGTTCTGTTGAGTGAAGACGATGACGAGACCTTTGGTTTTAGCTTTGATGAGATGGAACAGTCGGCTCAACGAGGGGCTCGTCGCGCTGATGTGACCTTGCACCTGCCACTCAAATGGCCGGAAGTCACCTTCCACAGCCGTACAGGGGCACCCTACACGGGGTTTTGGCTCCGCTGCTTTTACGATCACCACAACGATCCTCACCTGCCAGGATACACCCCAGAAAAGCCAACACAAACTGGCTATCGACGATCACCCAAATTCAAATCGCTAGCGGTTAGAGCGGTTGGCGGAACCGTTCCAGCGACGCAATGTACGTTGGTTGAGGATGAATTATTAGGCAAAAGCACGGGCAAACCGGGACAACAATTTTCGCTGCAGGTCGATGCCATTCTGGACCGCCAACCAGGAGAGCATTTACAGGTGATTGTACCGGGGGAAGACGTGCCTCAAGCGTGGACTGAGGTCGCTGATTTTGCCGATTCTAGTCGCGACGATTGGCACTACACCCTAGATTCCAAAACCGGGGTAATTCAACTCGGACCATTGGTGCGGGAACCCTCGCACCTCAAAACCGATACCCAGCTACGACGGAAGATTCAACATTCCAGGGATGAGGTCGTTAATGGCATTGATGAGAATGACCGCTTGCAGCAACAGTATGGCAAAGTCCCTCCCAAAGGGGCTGTGTTGCGGATGACGGCTTATCGGACTGGAGGAGGCGAAGCTGGGAATGTGCAGCCAGGAGCGTTACGGATTCCCAAAAGTGCAGTTCCCTATGTGAAACAGGTGACGAACCATCAAGCTGCCAGTGGTGGCACCAATGCAGAAACCCTGGAACAAGCGGTTATGCGGGTACCTCGACTGTTGCGTACCCGCGATCGCGCCGTCACCCCAGAAGACTTTGAAACCCTAGCCAAACAGGCCAGCAGCAAGATCTGTCGGACCCGGTGTTTGCCCCTGTCAACAGTATCACCAGGGCGGGTCACGGTATTGCTCGTCCCCAAGCTGCCGACGGCTGCTTCCCAGCACGAGCGCTTTGGACTCTCACGTGAGTTACGCGAAGCCGTGGAAGCATTTTTGCAGCAGCGCAGCTTGCTAGGAATTGTCACTCAGGCTAAAGCCCCCGAGTACGTACGTGTAAAGGTCCATGCTGAGGTATCCCTCGAAGCGACCTACAAACACCATGAACGGGTGCGTGAAGAAATTGCTCAAACCTGTAGACAACACCTGTACGAGTTCCTGAATCCCGTTACTGGTGGATGGTCGGGCCACGGCTGGGGATTTGGCACCTCACTTCATGAGTCAGACATTACTGGGTATCTACACAAACAACAGGTGGCGGGTATTCGTGCCATCAGCAACGTTCAACTCTTTAGCTGGGATCGTCAGCGCGATCGCTGGGTATCAAGGGGTGAAGAGATTGTCCTGACGCCACTGCAACTTCTGGATTCTTGGGAAAGCCATAGCGATGCAACGGCGGGTCACTTGATTGAACTGAAATAAATCGCCCGCCCCACTCCCACACTCTCTCTACGCCATGTACAGACGCAATATATTGCGTTTCTTCTGCAATCCATTCCCATAGACGTGTATGGAGCGTCTCTACATCTCTTTCCCCATGAACCACTATGTCTTCCGAAAATCGGCCCTCTTTACACCTGAGTCTAACCCCACTGCAGCTCCCTGAAACCAGCTTGGCAAACGAACAAGGGGGCTGGAGTCGTCGCTATGGCGGACAACAATCCCAATCAACACTTGCCAAGACCGAACCATCTCTTACTTATGGCATACACCCAGAAGTAGTTCCGCATCTAAGACTTTGCCCGGGTGAACCGAGCCAACTAGTGGCCCAAATTCGCAATCAAAGTACTCAGGCTTGGCAATTTCGTATCGGGGTGAGTGCCGATATTCCCCCAGACTGGTGTCAGTTACTAGACGATGACTTTGAGTTACCCAGTCAAGGAACCCATAATGGTGGACCCAATGCGACGACAGAAGTTGAAATTCCGTTTCAGCTACCCGTTGACTTTTTCGAAAATCACTATGCGCTGAAACCCGATAATCACCCCCTGAAGATTGACTATGACGGTCAGATTCAGATTTACGCTCGGCCCCAAGGCGCTACCCGGACCTCAGAACATCTAATGGCAACGGCCTCCTTTAGGATGCTGGTGCGATCGCCCAGTCGGTACCTGGACTATTTACCCCAGGTTTATGGTGACATTGATTTTGTGGGTCGCCTGCTGCAACTTTTTGAGCAGACGTTTGAGCCATCAGTGGAGACACTGAAGCTGTTATGGGCTTACCTCGATCCCCAAACCTCGCCCCTCAATCTACTCCCGTTCTTGGCTCATTGGGTCGGCTGGCCCACTGATTTTCCTTGGAACATTGCTCCTCCGAGTGACATCACCCGTCAGCGCCAGCTAATTCACAACGCGATGGAACTCTATCGCTGGCGAGGTACTGAGCAAGGACTGCGGCACTACCTTCATCTTTATACGGGCCTACCTAAAACTGATGACTGTATCCACATCGAAAATGCTTTGAGGCCGGGCTTTGAAGTCGACATCGCCCGCTTGGATGAGACCGCCATTATCGAAGGAGGGCGACCATATCACTTCATCGTGCGGTTGCGATCGCATCCCCCCCAAATTGCCTATGCCGACCTAGACGCCCAGAGGCCACTTATTCATACCCTTATTGATCAAGAAAAACCAGCATTTTGCACCTTTGAATTGCACATCGAGGAGCCATCCCAGCCATGATATTCTCCCCCCCCGACATTGATCCGCTTAGCCGTCTACAGGTTTCCCGGGGCCTGTTGATCACCACTGAACGTTGGCAACATGCCCAGTCCTATCATCGCCAGCGTCAAAATTTACATTACCAGTCCTTACACCAGCCGGGGGTTGTCAGAGGCTTTGAAGTCTGCATTATCCCGCGGCCAGCTCACGCTCAACGAGAGGAAATGAATCGCTTGTGGGTACGCATTTCCCCCGGCATTGCCATTGATCTTAAAGGCAACCCGATTCTTCTTAATACAGCCTTAGAGTTTGGGATTGATCCGTCTAACTTAAATGCCAACTCAACCCAGGGAAATCGGCAAACGATCTACCTGGTGGCCCAGTATGTCGACCCTGAAAAACCCCAGGATGCGGATATTTCCGAGACTCTGCTAGTTCCTGAACAAGACTCGCTACCGGATAAAGTGCAGGAAGACTGCCGCATTGTCCAGCGTCGAATTGCTGAACTCCAACCGGAGGATGTGGAGCTGTGCCGAGTACAACTGCGATGTGATGCATCTCAACTACACAACGCCACATCCGTTCATTTTCCTGGCGAAAATACGCTGGATTTTCGCCATCGCTTAAAGGTCTGTCCCCGTCCCCAGGGTGTTGTCAGAGTCGCCCACATGGATGCCTATGGGTCTTCATCTACCGTTCAAACCGGACTACAAACGCTTCTGCAGGCAACCTCAGGGCTGTTTCCTGTACTCCAGGGTAACCCCCATCTCTATATCGTTTCCCTGGGTGAACTCAATGCGCCGCTACCTATCCGCCAAACGGAGGATCCGTTGCTGGATGAATGGGGCACCTGTCACCTCACCGATGTCCCCCATACCCACCTATTGTCTCTTTCGGTTAAGGGGCGGGAGCGATTGCGTCACTACTTGCATCAAGGTGGGGTGCTTTTCATTACCGCTGATCCAGATACTCAAGTCCTGGAGGACCTGGACCAGGAACTAGTAAAGGCTTTAGCTGATCTGGAGGCAAACTTTGATGGGGAAGCCGAAGAAACTGCGAATTTGCGATCGCAATTAGAGCTTCGTCGCGATCGCGTCAATACCCGCATCAATGAACGCATTGAGGCTATCCGTCAGCAGATTCAAAATTTTGCCCAACAGGTTGATTATCCCCTGGAGGGAAACGGTCATATCGGGCCGGATCATCCCTTGAGGCAATCGCCCTTTACCTTTGCCAGTTGGCCTACAGCAAGTCACCAAGTACTGCGCCTCTTTTGCTGGAACGGTATTGTGCTGGCCTTAGGCCGAACCTCTGATTTGTGGAATCCCAACACAATCACCTCAGCTTCACGACCCGACATCCGCACAGCTCAAGAGTGGGGAATCAACCTGCTGCACTACGCATGGACACACCATCAGCTCACTCAACTACAGCACGGGGGACTCGACCATGCCTGACCAATTCCGAACCTACATTTCGCAACCGTCCCTCGACTTTTGCCCTGGCGGTAGCCCCGCTAAATTTTGGGTGGCGGTGCAAAACAATAGCTCCGGTTACGCCTCTTTTCAGCTCAATTTGAAAGCTGCCGGTGCGGAGGAAACCAATTCTCCAACCTGGTATCGGCTCGTCACGGCTGATTCCTACACGATTCCCCCCAAAGACTGCATCAAGTTCAAGGTGGAAATTCTCAGTTTGCCGCCTGATCGCGAAGGCTTCGTCGGGATTTTGTGTCTCCAGGCCCACATCTATTCCCCCGAACTCAATGACGCCGATTGCCAAATCTTAAAGCTTGCGGTTACGGGGTTGCCGCCAGAGCTAGCGTTGCATGAGGATCCCTTTAAAGCAAATCCCGATACTCAGGTCCAGATTGCAGTAGACGTCAAAAACCCCAACGACCAGCCAATTTCTATGGCACTTCACCTAAATGGCTTGCCCCCAACCTGGCTGGTACGAGATCAAGTCGATATTATCCTGGCCCCTAAAGATATCCAGACTATTACATTTCCCTGCCAAATCCCGGCTGCCTCCGCCTCACCCCAGGGTCTTTACCCCTTTGCAGTTGAAGTGCTGCAAGCTAACACGACTACGGACTCGTCGATCGCTAATCTAGAAGTCTTGCCAGGCGGCCAGGTTGAATTAGCCTGTGAGCCCCCCCATCAGCAAGTGCCTGCGACACCGGGGCGTTGGCTCAATAGACATCGCAAACCCGCTACCTACAAACTGACCTATTGCAATCAAAGCAATACGGCTGTTCAAGGCGACATCGCCATTCAAGAGAACACGTCTAACAGTTTTTGGCGCAAGATATTCCCCAGGCAAACCAAGATACACCAGATCGAACATGTCCCTGAAAGAATAAATCTCCCCTTAAATGCAGACAGGGCGACCCAAATCAATATCAAGTATTCTCCCCCTTGGTTGGGTTGGGGTTGCTACAAAGAATTTCAGTTTCAGGAATATCAACTCAATTCTTCCGTTGAGGCTCCCGTTGATGTTCACAACCAAACGCCTACCCTCAGCTTAGACATCCTCCCTGTGATTCCCCGTTGGTTACAGGGGGTAGGCATCATTAGTTTAATTCTCTTGATCTGGGCTTTATTGCTTCAGGGGCATCAAGCAACCATCAAACATGTCGAATTTCCCCATCAAATTAGCCTAGAGTCTGATCTACAGAACAACCTGTCTGCTCATAACGTTGTGAGTGGCGCTCAAAATGGCACGCTCTTGGCCTGGCCACTTAGAGATAATTTTCTCTGGCTAATCGGACAAAATCACCTGAATCCCTTCAATCCTCCAGAACGAAAAGCGATCGAAGTCGTCCGCTATTCACCTGATAATACAAAGATTGCAGTCGGCTTCAAAAATGGTGAAATCGAAATCTATGACTGGGAATACAAGAAATTTCAGCGTCTGCTATGGGATGAGGTAAAGGCGGATAATCAAGATCCTTGTTATGCAGAAGAACGCTTTATTGATAGTCCACGGATTTATAAAAGCGATCGCGTTTACGATCTTGAATTTAGTCCTGATGGTGACGTTCTGTACAGTGCTCATGGTAGCGGTCGCATCCTAAAATGGCAGTTATTTGACCAGAGCGTCACTGTCGAGTGTTTGCAAGCAAGATACATTTCAGGTGTTCAAAATAATACAGTTGCCGCCATAACCTTAGTTGAGCAAGACGGCGAACCATTTTTAGCTGCAGCTGGACAGCGTAATCATCTAACCCTAATAAACTTAGAAAACCTC
>JBCBTQ010000041.1:0-32188 GCA_039818605.1 Cyanobacteria bacterium J06639_14
GGAGAATTGAATGAAGCACTCGCTAGGAGGCTCGATTGCTAAGTGGTTTACCAATCTAATTCGTAACTCAAAATATCGTTGGTTGATCATTTTAGGTTCACTGGTTTATCTGATTAGTCCACTCGATATTTCGCCCGATGTTTTTCCCATTATCGGATGGATTGATGATGGTTTGCTAGCCAGTATCGTCGTCACTGAATTGACCCAGATGGTGCTGGAGCAACGCCGTAAGAAAGAGACGATGCAGCAACAATCTCCTTCTGAAAGAAACGGAAATTCCATGATCGATGTCGAATCAGCTACCGTGAGCTAATCACAAATCTTGTCTTTAACCACGATTTATTTGAGGAAACAAAAACATGACAACTGCAACGAAAGAACGCATCAAAACCGATTGGGATCAAGCTAAGCAAGACAGCAAAGAGCGGGCTGGCCGCATTCGGGAAATTTTACAGGCGGCAGCATCGGCTACATTTTCTGAAATCAAATCAGGATCTGCTGATCTGAATGAGTTGACTCGTAAGTCAGCAGGTGTATGGCTAGAAGAAGTTACGAAAGCTGATGGTATTGATGTTGCTGACGGTGAATCCAGCGGTGAATCCAGCAATGAAATACACTCAACAGAGTTTCATCAAACATCAGATGATGGTGAACCCGTTGGCGCTGAGCCCGTTGACAGTGAGCACACCGTTCCAACTTGGCGTGACCTGTTCCTGCAAACATTGGGGCTTGTTCGCGATCGCAAGGGGGATTGGTTCCAACAATTTCTCAACCATTGGAACGAACAAACCGCTAAATTTGATGCGGACATGAACAAAGAGCATGGCGATCGCTATCAAAAGGTAAAATCACGCTTCCAGCAACTGATTACCTGGGTCAAGGCTACGCGTCATCAAGAAACCTCATCAGAAACGGTTCAGGATGCTCAACCCGTTAATATCGAAGTAATTGACGAGAACGGTACTGTCATCAGTGCTGAATCCAAGGGTTTGTGACCTGGTTACTGATGCTCATGCCACCAGTACTCGACGGCGTAATTTTCGGACTAATTCGATAGTGGAAGGGTGGTTGGGTAGAAGGGGCGTTGGGTGAAAGGAATAGTGGCGGTATTTCTGCTGCAGGATACGAGAGTCTTTCTATAGTGAGGAATCTATTCAGGGATGCAAGGATTGACATCCCTGTTTTTTGTTTTAAAGACAGTGGGGTGCAAGTTATACCGGCAAAAAGCCAACCGGGTCCCTCTACCCCATAGATACCTGTGACTCTAAAGTCCGCTTCACTAATCTCATGTTGCAGGTCGTCTGGCTGATGAAAAAACGTGTCCATGAAGTATTCCGGCTTACCTGGTGGATTTCTTATGTTGTCCGGAATATAGGGGGTTATAAAGCACCTTTGACGTTTAATACCGAATCCGCATGGCTAATCCCCATTAGGGGAAATAGGTGATACCTGTAGAGATGCACATGCGTCTCTACATGAAGGGGTGGGTAAACCGGATTGAGTATCAAAGTCAGTTCCCTAGTGAATTCTGGCTCCTGGCTTCTTCCAGCACTGCTCTTTTCCGGCTTAAATACAAACCAAATCACTTATCCAAAGGCCCGCGAGTGACCCCTAACTTGCTCTGGAGCTTCAGCTCTCGCCACAGTTGAGAACCGCTTAAGTTACCGGCTAGCAACTGACGATAGCGTTGGAGTGTTGCCGTCACCTGAGCCGGAGATTCATTCAAAAACTCAATCCGGAAATAACGGGCTCCCGCTTTGATGAGCCGCTGAGCATATTCGGCCCCTGTTTGGGCGACACCGTTGAACAGTGTATTGCGACAACCCGCATCAGCCTGTAAAACATGCTCGGTGCCGGTGCGATCGCGCAGCTTCACCTCATGTTTTTCACAAGGACGGCCACAGTCCCGAAAGTCTTTGCCCTCAGAGAGAAATGCACAGAAGACACAATGCTCCATATGAAATAGGGGCATATGCTGATGCAGGGTAATCTCAAACCAGTCGGTAGGACTACCTTGCAGCAAGGCTTCTAGCTGATCAATATTGAGGTCGTAAGAGGCCGTCAGCCGCTCTAACCCGTATTCGGTTTTGAAATACTGCGCTGTCAGAGGATTTGCCACATTGAGCGAAAAGTCCCCCAAGCAGCGCTGGCCAGCAAAATACTGCAAGTGATCATAGTTGCGAATCAGATATCCATCCGCTTCGGACCGCATCACTTGGTCGAGAATGTAATTTTCGAGCGGCTTGGTGATGCGGGGTGGAGCCACCCAAAGCGTTTGGTTGGGATGGGTTTGGGCTTGCCGAAACCAGGTCACGGCAGTCTTGTAGGTAGCAGGATTTTCGAACTCGCAGTAACAGGTGTCGATCCCCATCGCGATCGCGGCCTCCAACTGAGCCTGATTCCGTACCAAAGCAATCAACTGGGGCGCGATGTCTGGTCTGGTCTGTTTGGGAGTTGGCTGTAAACGGGGCAAGGCTTCATCAGTCTGCAGTTGCCATCGCAGCGGCTGGGATCGCTGCATTTCTAACTGAGTTACCAAGTCGCGACGCAACCGATTTAACTCACTCACGGGCAACATCACATCCCCGTCGAGGCCATTCGTCAACTGTTCTAACAAGAATGGCGTATTTCCCAAGCGATTAAACTGCTGAGTTAGTCGTTCATGGGTCAGGGGTTTGTTGTGAGCAGCGACCAACGGCATCGTGGATTCAACCTGAGCAATGTGCCCTTGGGGATCACGGGCGATCGCGGTCAGCGACGTCCCCTCTGCTCCGTAGATTTCCACCGTAATCGGCTGCTGAAACTGGGGTGTCTGACCGGCATAACTTTGGCGCACCCGCTTGTCCAGTTCCGGATCGCTCGTCTTCCAAAGTTTGTCTCCTACCCGCACCCGCTTGAGGTTCACATCGCGGCGACCAAAGGTCAACACAGCCGTTTTACCCCGCTTTGGTTGCACTACGTAAACCCGTCCCCCTTCTTCACCAGCAGCGGGGCGTCCCTGATCAAACACCACACCATCGCCAGCTTTGACGGGCGCAACCAGTTCGACTGTCACACCCTCGGCCTGCACTTGCAGCACGCGCCCTAGATAAACACCACGCTTCTTGCCAAACCGAGCATGTACCAGTGCTTGATTGTTAATCCCCTCAAACCAACCAGTGAAAAGCCCCCGCGAAAAGGCCATCTCCAGCTGATAACGCTCATTGGCTGAGGGCTGGTAAGTCGGGGGAGCCTGGTTTGCCGCTGATGCAGCTTGCTGCGCGATCGCCCGGTCCAAGGCATCGCGGTAGACTCGCGTGACATTGGCCACATATTCTGGCGCTTTCAACCGGCCTTCGATTTTGAGGCAAGACACCCCTGTGGCCAATAGGGCTGGCAACACCGGCAACCCCGATAAATCTTGAGGGCTGAGCAGGTATTGGCGATCGCCCACATCCACAGATTGCCCATCCGCAATCAGGTCGTAGGTCATGCGACAGGCTTGAGCACACTCACCTCGATTCGCTGAACGTCCGCCCAACGCTTCACTGGTCAGGCACTGTCCCGAATAAGCCACACACAACGCACCGTGGACAAAGACTTCGAGCGGCAGCGCAATAGTGCGATCGTGCAAATGATCCTGAATCCGATTAATTTCTTTGAGCGAACATTCCCGCGCCAGCACCACCAACTGACACCCCAACTGCTGAGCAAAGTCAACTCCAGCCGCACTCGTAATCGTCATCTGCGTCGACGCATGAATGGGAAAGTCTGAAGATAGCTGTCGAATCAACTGACAAAGTCCCACATCCTGAACAATTGCAGCATCCACACCCGCTGCAATCACCGTACGCAAATAGCGCTCAACCGCTGACAGCTCTTGGGTGAAAATCAACGTATTTAAGGTGACGTATCCCTTCACCCCCCGCCGATGCAAAAACGCCATCAACTCGGGCAAATCCGCTTCCGTAAAGTTATCAGCCCGCATACGGGCATTAAATCGATCCAGCCCAAAGTAAATCGCATCCGCACCATTCTCAACCGCTGCCTTAGCACAGTCCCAATTACCTGCTGGGGCCAACAGCTCTGGCGCTGAGTCGGGAGTTCTGGAAGATTTAGAAGTTGAGATGGAGGGCGATCGCATGGGGTGGGTAGTATTTGATGGTTGACGGGTATTCGTTGGGGTGAGGTATTGGGGGTTATTGGTTGATGGTTATTCGTTGGGACGAGGCAAATGATGATGGGTAATGGATAGTGGAACTTAATTGTTTGATGATTGATGGGTATTGGATGGTGTTCCGTTAATTGCTCCATCCCCCATCCGACACCTTCCGAACTCCGTAGGGCTCTGCCCTTCCGCAGGGTATTCCAAACTCCGAACCCCAAACTCCGTAGGGCTCTGCCCTTCCGCAGGGTATTCCAAATTCCGAACTCCGAATTCCGAACTCCGAACTCCAAACTCCATAGGGCTCTGCCCTTCCCGCAGGGTACTCCAAATTCAAACCCCATCCCCTCTTCCCGACTCCCACACCCCACTCTCTCCTATTCTGTCGATTTCCTTGAGGAGAAAACCATTGATCCCTACAATTAAATGAATAGGCAATAAGCATTAATACGCAGCTCGGTCAGGAGGAAATATGCCCCGTCCAATCATTCTCGGTATTGTGGGCGATAGCGCCGCCGGCAAGACCACGCTCACTCGCGGGATCGCACAGATTCTTGGCGAAGACCAGGTTACCGCAATCTGTACAGACGATTATCACCGCTACGATCGCCAGCAGCGCAAAGAGATGGGAATCTCAGCCCTGCATCCTGACTGTAACTATGTCGATATTATCGAACAACATCTCGAATTACTGCGGGATGGTCGGTCTATCCTGAAACCCATTTACAACCACACCAGCGGGATGTTTGATCCCCCCGAGTATATCAAGCCGAGTAAATTTGTCATTGTCGAAGGTCTGCTAGGGTATTCTACCGCTGCCGCTCGCGACTGCTATGACGTCATGGTGTATCTGGCTCCGCCGGAAGAACTGCGAGCCACCTGGAAAATTAAACGGGATACCCGTAAGCGGGGTTATCAGCCGGAGCAGGTGCTTGAACAGCTGAAGCAACGAGAACCGGATTCGGAGGCGTTTATTCGCCCGCAGCGAAAGTGGTCTGATGTGGTCGTATCTTTCTATCCTTCGGGTAAAGAGGGCGGCAATGAAGACTTGCTGCTGAATGTGAAACTGGTATTGCGCCCCACGATCCCGCACCCAGATTTCACGCATATCTTGGATGATACGGGTAATCACCTTGGCGACTCCATCCGCTTAGTACTGGACCGCGACATGGGTAAACCCGTGGATGTCCTGGAAGTGGATGGTGAAGCCAATCAAGAACAGGTGCAGGAACTGGAGCGCATCCTCTGTAGTGAAGTGCCTTACCTGGGCCAGTTCTGCAGCATTGAAGGCAATCAAGACATTGGTAAGGTCGTCGGTACCACTGGGGAGACGCTGCAAAGCTATCCTCTAGCTCTGACTCAATTGCTAATCACTTATCACATGCTCAAGGCTGATAAAGTCATCAAGCAACTCGAAGTAGCAGCTTAAGTATCTTCTACTTGCTACAAAAACTTCTCGGGTGTGCCGCACAGTAATGGCACACCCGATTTTTATGCTCATCAATAGGAATCTCTATTAAGTTTACTTCGTGAATCAAATCCAAGTTTTACAGGTTGGACTATACCTGTTCTTTGCCTAATCCTAAAAATAATGGAAAATTCCCTCGCTATGTGTTTCATCTTTTCGAAGGATTGACTTTATTTTCGAAAAGCAATTTCCAATCGGCGAGAAATCAGGGAAATAGGGCGGCAGGTAAATCAAATGCACCTCCACTTCAACAATCAAAGCCTCAATCTCTTTACTGAGATATATGGAGCAGTTGTCCATAATGGCACACGTTTCAGCCCAAAGCTTTGGGACCAACTTGCGCGCAATGAAGGCTTCGAAGATAAAGTCATCGACGATTCCTAAAAGGCTAGTCTACTCATCAATAAAGATCAGATCTTGAGCCAGAAATCCTGAAACCCATTGCCAAAACTCTACCTGCTTTTTCTGGACACGTTCCGTTCTTTTTCATCGGCGTGTAAATATACCTCGCCAGCGTAGTAAACGCTGTATGTCATTAAGCTTCAGTATGGGAAGTTTCTGATGACAAGATTTCTAGAATAAATGCTTCTATTAATAGTGATATCGACACTGAGCAATCAGAATAGCATCCTCTTCTACTGCATAAATAATTCTGTGCTCTTTGTTGATTCTCCTGGACCAAAATCCTGACCAATTAAATTTCAAGGGTTCAGGATCACCAATCCCCTCGAATGGCGAACGGCGAATATCCTTGATTAAGGCATTAATGCGTTTTAGAACTTTCTTATCTGCTTTTTGCCAGTAGAGATAATCTTCCCAAGCAGTCTCGGCAAAAATAATTTTCACTCTTCCAACAGTTCTCTCTCAACACCCTCACCAGATCTAAGTTCTTTAATGGCTGTATTCAGCCGCCGAGCATTCGTTTGACTAGAAAGCAGATAAAAGGTTGCTTCGTAGGCTTTGAAATCATCAAGCGACATGACAACAACAGGAGAATTATTTTGCCGGGTTACCAGCAGAGGCGTGTTGTCCAAATTCACCTTATCGAGATAGCCAGCCAGTTCTTTACGAAATTCTGAGTAGGTAACAGTATCCATTGATCCACAATCGCAAGTTGTACATATCATTGTACAAGGCAGGGAATCCTACGCAATTTATCCCAACTGCTAGATTGATGAGGCTGGCAAGCGCGGCTCGTTGTACTGCAGCGTCTAAAGTCCCTTATTACAGCAGATCGCCAAATTCGGGTCCGTCGATCGCTGAGTAAAAGACCTTAGTGGAACATTGCAACCTGGACTGACCACCTCGAATGGGTTCTAACTGCCGGGTCGCTCACTTACACGTTTTCGCCATCAGGGAAGACTATTCATCGATATGGTTTGGGAAGGCATAGACCATGCCCAGTTTCGCGAACTGCTGGCAATGCTGTTCTTTGTCTAGTCTAGCCGTCAGCAGCCAGGGCAAGCGTTCGATTGTTTGGTCGCTGTATCCTCTTGAATTCTCTTCTGGAGATCCCTTAAGTACGGGAATTGCCCATGTGGAAGTTGGGATTAAGCCCGTCCGGGAAACCCGATAAGAAGGGTTACAGTATTCATAGTTAAAGGCAGACAGATGCAGACAGACAGATAAAGGGAGTTCCCTGCATGAAGAATTTTCAGATGTCTAGCTGTCTCAATCGTGCTGGCGATAGCTGATAAAACAACAGGCTGCATCGCAGGGCATCAGTGTCCCGCTTAGAGGTGCAGTTGGTACTGATTTAGCAAAGTCTGGATAGCTCTATGCTTCAAAAACTGTTTAGTCGTCTCAAGCCCCTCTTCAAGCCACTGATGGCTTTGGTGCTGATGGGGGTACTGGTGTTGGGTCATGCTGATAGTGCCCTGGCGGCGCGATCGGGAGGGCGCATTGGTGGCGGCAGCTTCCGAGCCCCCAGCCGGACCTACACCTCACCCCGCTCCTATCGCAACCCTAGTGGGGGCGGCTATTATCCTGGCGGTGGCTTTGGCTTTCCCTTCTTATTCCCCTTCTTTGGCTTTGGGGGCGGCGGTGGACTGATCACGCTCTTCCTTGTCATCGGACTGGCCAACTTCCTAGTACGGACATTGCGCGAAGCTGGGGCCGATCGCGCCGAACAGAACCTGAGCAACCCCACCGTATCGGTAGCCAAACTGCAGATTGGTCTACTCGCTGAAGCTCGTTCCTTACAGGATGACCTGAATCGCATGGCGCTGTCGGCTGATACTTCGTCACCAGCAGGCTTAACCCAGGTACTGCAAGAGGCCAGCCTATCGCTCCTGCGTCACCCCGAGTACTGGCAGTATGCGACAGCCTCGACAGATTCCACCCGCCTGCTATCAGCAGAACAAACCTTTAACCAACTCGTTCTGGCAGAGCGCAGTAAGCTAAGCGGCGAAACTCTATCTAACGTCAACAACCAGCTACAACAGGCAAAGTCGCCCTCTGGTAAGGGGGAACTGACCGCAACCCAACCCGGTGCATATATTGTGGCTACTCTTGTTGTCGCCGCTCAAGATAAGCTTGATTTGCCCAAAATTTCCACCACTCAGGACGTTCGGCAAGCACTCAGCAAACTCGGGGCTGTCTCCAGCGATCGCCTGATGGCTGTCGAAATTCTCTGGACGCCCCAAGCCTCCGGCGAGACCCTAACCACCGACGAGATGATTGCTGAGTATCCTAGCTTGACGCTCATCTAATGCAAGGGTGAAGGTTTATTTTTCCATGGGTTTAGGGGGCAGGGTTTCTGCCCCCTAACGTTTTCTAGGACAGAACTCTAGGTAGGCCCCTGGCAATAACCCTGTTCAGGTATTCAGTCCAGTACATTTGGAGCAAGACCAGCCAGGTTTCAGGCCTTGGATTGTGCTTGCAAGGTAAATTTGATGCGACCCACCCACCTTAAATACGGTGGGTGCGCAACGAGGGTACTGGCAAAACCGGGATCTTTTAACTGGGGCGATAGCGCTTAGGGAATTTCTAGGAAAGAATTTACCAATTGCAGTCGTTCTGTAGGATGGGCAAAACGAAGTGTGCCCATCGACAGCATGGTCTTGACTGATGGGCACGGGCAAAGCCCTTTGCCCATCCTACAGTCTGTATTATCGCAGCGTAACGCACCAAAGCATGGGTATTTTTATTTCTGGAAGTCTCCTTAGACCTTTTTGCCGAGAGAACAAAAAGGATAGGCAACAAGCTCCGGTTTAGTTGATCTGGCTGTGTTGCCATACGGATATAGAAAACAGTAGCGTCAGGAAATGGCTTGGGGTTATGCGCCCCCTGCCGCACTATTCAAATTTTTCTAGCTGATCTAAGCGAAGCCAAATGTTAGGTGTTGGCACATGCCCGAACATGACCAGTGCATAGTCTTCGCGGGTTTCGAGGATTTCACCCTTCGTTTCGAACAAGTAGGGCGGAAACCGGGTATCACTTGCGGTTGCTTCAACGCTGTTTTCGAGCTTTTCGCGAATTGCTCGAACCAAGTCCCCACGCTTAAGTTTGGCTGCCATTGTGCGATTGCGCCTTTACCAATAATGTCTCAAATATTGTAAACCGTCCCCTCTCATCGTTGACACCGGGGGCAGTAGTGGGCCGATCGGCCCGCCAACTTGATCCGCCGGATCGGGGTCTGACATTGACGACAGGGTTCGCCTTCACGGTTGTAGACTTTGGCAATGCCGCCGTAATTGCCGTTGATGCCATGAACGTTCTGGAAGTCTCGAAAGGTCGTGCCTCCTTCCGCAATACCGGCTTCTAGCACCGCAAGAATCGCACTATGTAGTTTGGTGAGACGTTGACGTCCCAACTGAGCGCAAAGCGTTGTGGGTCTAATGCCGCTCAGGAATAATGCTTCGTCCGCATAGATATTGCCAATACCGGCGATTAAAGATTGATCCAGCAACGCATTTTTGATGGGCCGCTGCCGCCTACGCGTGACTTGATAGAGATATTCGGGGGAGAAGCGATCGCTAAAGGGTTCTGGCCCTAAGGCTGCGATGCCAGAAATCACCGTTTCGGGTGGCTGATGTGCAGGCACCCACCAGAGTCGCCCAAATGTGCGCTGGTCCACAAATCGCAGCTCATAGTCTCCATCCATCAAGAGCCTGACGCGACAGTGTTTAGAAATCGGTTCTTGGTGAGGAATCCAAAGCAATTGGCCCGTCATACGCAGGTGTACGCCCAAATGACCAGCGGCCTCTCCTTGGGGGGTCGTAAGTGTGGCGATCAGATACTTCCCGCGCCGATGCCATTGCGACAGAACGGTATTGGTGACACTCTCTAAGAACACCTCAACAGAATCGGGGTAGGCAATGCTGCGCGATAACAACACTTGCCCACCCCGAATCTTGGAATTTAAGCTCGTCTGATTTAAACCACGACGAACCGTTTCTACTTCGGGTAGCTCTGGCACAATCCCTACAATCCCGTCAAAAACAGCGCAACGATATCAGTTCAATATATCGCTACATCTACGATTCAGGATTTCTGAGCAGCCATCCCTAAGCGGTAGCTCCGATAGCTAGAAGCCTAGACTTCTACTAGCTCATTCTGCGCGAAATTGTTGGTATTTACACCGGAGTAATTAACCTTGTCAAAGCGGACAACCACGGGGTAACGAATACCGCTCTCATCAACGGAAGCAACCTTACCTACTTCCTGATACCAGTAAGACTCCTTGCGCAGAATCCGGACTTTAGAACCACGTTTAACCATGAAATTATGTCCTCTTGAAAACCGGGTTTTAGGTGCGAATGACTTGTTACTCAGATTACTACGGATGCCTCAGCTTACAGCAGCTCCAGGGTTTAAGTTTTGTTGCCGAACTTTGTCGAGACATCAATGAGGTGATGGCAATCTCATTTCAACGGCCACCAAGAAACCTTATCGCGTGTGGAGCTATAGACACTTTTCAGGGCTTCGGGACTGACTACGCAGACACTGTCGCCTTGAGCTTCCGACGATCGCCCCGCCTGGAGAATCCCTTCTTTCGTCATCCCTTTAAGGACTTGTTCTACGGTGCGGTGATTGAGTTGGCAGGCATGGGAAATGATATCTACGGGTAAGTCAAAGGCGAAAATACCATCTTTATCTGGTTGGATGCCGAGCGATCGCTCTTGATAGACCAAAGCCCTCAGTAAAGCTGCGACCGCTTGCGGTGGATAGGTGCTGCAATTCAGCAGATGGTATTGAAATTTCTCCCGCAGTTCAAAAAGCACGCCATAGCGATCGCGGAAGATCTCACTTTCATCATGTAATGCCTGGATGGACTCAACTGGAATTTTGACGACATCTGTAGTTTTGTATGCCTCTACGAGGCTGGGAAAGGCACGACTAACCAACCCACAGCCGACAGGAAGGCTACGCATGCCGAAAGCGCCCCCGGCATAGGTCATCGCCACAATACGATCAAGCGGCGTACTGCGGGCAATGACAGGTCCCCCCTTCAGGACTACATATAAGAACTCAAGGGAGGTCTCGGGCAAAAAGGCCGTAAAGATGGGACGGCTGGAATAGAGTTTCTCAAGGATCAAGTCGTCTGGTGATAGGCGATCGCTCAACCAACCAGGATCCATTTCCTGAAACAAAAAAGATTTTTCTATAAGTTGCTGAATCAAGTCGGCCTTGTCTAGCACCTCGACCCGCCCGCTCATAAAGACCCAAAATATTAGACACCTTATTGTGTCACAGTGCTGCTGTGGGTGATGGGGTGAGATGCCCCCATCCCTCAATTTCTGAACCCTATTCAAGATTTTGAATTTTGGGTTTTGGCTTGAAGAATGAAGGCATTTCAATGTATTCAGCCTCAACATCTGTAGCCGCTAAAAAGCGAAATAGGATTACACTTCGCCTTCTCTACGGGTACGTTTCCCTCCCTTAAGCCATTACGATAGGAACACACCCTGAAAGCCATGTGCTAGATCCAAGATGAAGTCTGTCATTGCTGTTGATATCCCTCAAAATCCTTATGATGTGGTAATTTCACCAGATGGCTTGGATCACTTAGGTGGATGGTTGATGAACCATCCGAACCCACTGGTGAAAGCAGGACAAAAGCTTTTGTTGGTTTCAAATCCGGTGATCTTTCGCCATTATGGCGATCGCGTCATGCAGTCTCTCAGTACGGCAGGCTATCAGGTCAGTACGTGCATTTTGCCTGCAGGGGAACGCTATAAAACCTTGCGATCCATTCAGAAAATTCACGATGCAGCTTATGAGGCAAAGCTGGAACGGGGATCCGCAATGGTGGCACTAGGGGGTGGCGTGATTGGGGACATGACCGGTTTTGCAGCGGCAACCTGGCTACGGGGGATTGGGGTTATTCAGGTGCCAACGTCGCTGTTAGCCATGGTGGATGCCTCCATTGGGGGTAAAACAGGCGTTAATCATCCCCAGGGCAAAAACCTGATTGGGGCCTTTCATCAACCTCGTTTGGTGGTCATCGATCCGCAAGTTTTGAGCACTTTACCCCCCCGCGAATTTCGAGCCGGAATGGCAGAGGTCATCAAATATGGCGTGATTTGGGATACAGAGTTGTTTACAGCTTTGGAACAAGCAACGCGCCTTGACCAGTATCGCTACGTCGGCAACGAACTCCTGCAAACAATCCTTACTAGTTCCTGTCAGGCTAAAGCCGAAGTTGTGGCCCAGGATGAAAAAGAATCGGGTCTACGAGCGATTTTGAATTATGGTCACACAGTTGGTCACGCCATTGAAAGTGCGACGGGGTACCGCACTGTGAACCATGGTGAAGCGGTCGGCATTGGCATGGTGGCAGCCGGTAAGCTTGCAACAGCTCTGGACTTGTGGTCCACAGAGGCCGAACAGCGGCAGCATACCCTCATTCAGAAAACCAAGCTGCCCACAGAGATTCCCCATAATGCTGATATCGAAACCATGATCACACTACTGAAGAGCGACAAGAAAGTGCAGGATGGTCGGGTACGATTTATTTTGCCGAAGGCGATCGCCGATGTATTCATCACCGATGAAGTCACCGACAACGATGTGCGCCCTGTCCTAACCGCTATGATGGCTTAAGCATTAATGTTCAGACAGGGAACAGCCGGGGCGTTTTTTGAACCAAACAAACCGTATTTTCCGTTAGCGATCGCCTGGTAGAGGTGGGTTTTGAATCCGAAGGATTGTATTTTCCGTTAGCGTTCGGCTGAACCCGTCCCTACCATCACCCTCCTATCCTTCCACCCTCCTACCCTTCCACTCTGCTACTCTCCCACCCTCACCTGCCATGCAACTCCAAGACCGTAATACTCGCCCCTTAAATTCTTTGACGCTGCCGGAGCGGACAGCAACTGTAAGCCGGACAACGGGTGAGACGGACGTCCAGGTGACGATCAATATCAATGGCACGGGACAGTGTGATGCCCATACGGGCATTCCGTTTTTAGACCACATGCTGCATCAAATTGCGTCCCACGGGCTATTTGACCTGACGGTTCAGGCCAAGGGGGATTATGAAATTGATGACCACCATACGAATGAAGATGTGGGCATTACGTTGGGCATGGCGTTAAAGCAGGCGTTGGGCGATCGCAAGGGGATTGTTCGGTTTGGGCATTTCATTGCGCCTCTGGACGAGTCACTAGTGCAGGTTTCCCTCGACTTTTCGGGACGGCCTCATTTGAGCTATGGTCTGGAAATTCCTACGGAGCGGGTTGGGACCTACGATACACAATTAGTGCGGGAGTTCTTTGTTGCGGTGGTCAACCACAGCCAGATGACCTTGCACATCCGTCAGTTAGACGGCATCAATTCACATCACATTATTGAGGCAACGTTTAAGGCTTTTGCGCGGGCCATGCGAATGGCAACGGAGGTTGATCCTCGGCGGGCCAGCCAGATTCCCAGCTCTAAAGGCGTACTTTAAGGTGTCTGAGAACCCTGGGTTCTCAGGGTGATCCTTGGCAAGATGAAAAAAACCTAACAGAACCCAGAGTTCTGAAGTCTGCGTCCGTTTTTTATTGTCTACTCTTAGAAAGCCCCGTCGGTAGAGAAAGACCTTTGAAAGCTTGCGAGTGTAAACCGCGATCGCATAAGCGCAAAAATTGAAGCTCTTGCAACTAGTATGCGATGGCGGAAGTGTGCGCATCATTCTCAATGCTTACAAGGCCCGCTATGAGATGGTTTTGCATTTTGAATTCTGCGTAGCGGTACTAGCTTATGCGTCGATCAGGTAACCAAGTTAACTTACACTGAGATACTCCATCGAATTCGCATAGGCGACTGCCGAATTATTTACGCAATCGACTTTCTTGACTAACAAGCAGAACTTTTAGAATGAACACACGGAGAAGTTGATACTTGCTAGCGGGATCTTATGAGCATAGTTATTCCTAAAGATATCGTCCAAGCATCTCGGATGACTGAAGCGGAGTTGAAGTTGGAAATTGCCATCATGCTGTATGCGCAACAGAAAATCAGCAGTGGTAAAGTCCGGGCTTGGACTGGGCTGACAGTCCTCGAATTCCAACATGAGCTAGCCAAACGCAAACTCTTCATTAACTACGATGCAGACGATTTTGATGCAGACGTTAAAACATTGCATTCCCTTGATTTGTTGTGATCGTTGTTAGTGATACGTCACCGATTACCAATCTCGCTGCCATCGGCCAGTTGGACTTGCTCCGTCAGCTTTATAGGGCTATTGTCATCCCTTTTGCTGTCAATAACGAGATGACGGGTACGAGTAAACCAGTTCCAGGTGCTCTTGAAGTACAAACATTTGATTGGATCCGGACTCAAGCGGTTGCCGATGCCCAAAGTGTTACCGATCTGCAAATGCGCCATATCAGTATCGATCGTGGTGAAGCAGAAGCCATCGCTTTAGCAGTAGAACTTAATGCCGGTTTACTTTTGATGGATGAGCGTCGTGGCAGATTACTAGCAAACAGTTATGACCTTAAAGTCACAGGGCTACTAGGCGTGATACTTCTGGCAAAACACCAGGCTTTGATTCCTGCTGTGAAACCTTTAATTGACCAGATGATCGCAAAAGCAGATTTTCGAGTGAGTAGCCAGCTTTATGAAATTGTTCTCAACTCAGCAGGGGAAGTCTCCACAACATAAGATGGCGTAGAACTTCTACGGTGCCACCTCATTTACAGGGAAGCGGTTCATCCAGAGACTAGCTTGACGGGCGTTGTTTTGGAGTTGAGGCGATATATGAGGGACATGAGGAATTTGGGAGAGAAAATCGAGGGTGCGGCGAAGGATGCGAACAATGTCGCCTTCGTCGAGACTCGTGTTGCTACAGAGGTCAGCCCAGTCATTGCGATCGCCCTTCTTAGAACCCGCATCTTGAGCGGCAAATCCCTGGGGTGCAGCCCTTTCCGCCTCATGCCCCATTTCTGCCCAGCGTTCCACCAAGCCAATGAGATCGTACTCCAGCCAGACGGGAAACATGATTTGCTGCCGCCGTTGCTGTTGGAAAAGTTCGCGGCGGGTTTGGCGCAGGCCCTGCAACGCGGATTC
Source organism: Cyanobacteria bacterium J06639_14 (assembly GCA_039818605.1). GTDB lineage: Bacteria > Cyanobacteriota > Cyanobacteriia > Phormidesmidales > Phormidesmidaceae > SIO1E4. Next base: position 15,111 of record JBCBTQ010000041.1, read on the forward strand.
AACCGTTGGCGAAGGATCATAGGCCGACCAAGTGTCAGGGCGGGTGCTTTCCGTGACAAGGGCAGCGCAAGCAGACGCCAGTTGAGGGGGCGTTAAGGCATCCAAATGTTCGGATGCCAGGGCCAATCCGAGCCAGAGTTCGTTATCACCCCGGATAGCCGCAGCAACTTCGCCTAGTGTTGTCGGACGACTGTCTTGCACCCCTCCAAAATGGGTCAGGACTTCCATAATGCTGACGAACTCTTGCCAGTAGCGATCGGAAGAATTGGCGAGTGAAGCTTGGCGTTCGCGGAGTTCTCCTTCCAATCGTTGAATTCGGCGGTACTGTTTCATCAGATTTTTGGTGTTGCCAAACTCCCGTGCTGGATGCGTTGCCAGACGCTCTTCGACGGAGTGGACTCGATCCAGTTGTTCTTTCACCTCAGGTGCAACTTCTGCGAGTGATGGCGGCAGGGGAATTTGTTGGGCGATCGCCGCGGTCACTTCACTCCCCGGATACTGCTGACCAGGTTTGTAAGCCAGCTCAATAGGGGGTTCCAGGGTATCAACGGCAGTGAGGCGGGGATATTCAGCATGGAGTCCAACCACATCACCCGTCATCACGACATACCAATCATTTTTCGCCGTCAGGCACACGAGATAAGGAAACTGTCCAGAGCCCGGCACTTTGGTGACAATGACCGCAGGCAACGGTTGGCTCACGGGGACGTGCTTCCCTTTAAGCGAAACCACAGTACCGGCGATCGCAAAGGCCAAAGCTGTCCCCATATCGCCTCGCAATACTTCAGCCGCTTGCTGTTGGAGGATTTTGAGCAGGCGCTTTTCTTCCCGTAGGCGCTCACGGAGCTTTTCATAATCTGCAAGTACAGCTTCGTCAAAGGCTTCAACTTGAGCCCGTTGATTCTCCAACTCATTTTTGAGCAAATCAATGGCGGACTGCTGGGGAGCTAAATGCAGGTTGGCAAGATATTGCCCAAAGCTACGCTCAACTAAGGCACGGGCTTCTTCTAAGGTGTGGGTTTGCAGCAGATTCAGCACCATCCCGTAACTGGGGGTAAATTGACTCACCAGTGGATCCGGACCTACTGTTGAAAGATACGCGGCTTCTTTCGCACCCTCAAAGGGGGTTTCGGCTGTGACCACATAGCCCAATTCATCCATCCCGCGTCGGCCCGCGCGCCCAGACATCTGCAAGAACTCAGAGGCCATCAGTAATCGGTGCCCGGTATCGGTCCGCTTTGACAAACTCGAAATCACCGTCGTTCGAGCCGGCATGTTAATTCCAGCGGCCAGTGTTTCGGTGGCAAATACAACTTTGATCAGTCCGGCCTGGAAAAGCTCTTCCACAAGCCCTTTCCATGCGGGCAAAATGCCCGCGTGATGGGCTGCAATGCCGTGATACAAGGGCTCTACTTGTCCGGCTCTGGCCGCTTCTGGATTCCAGGCTAAGAACTCATCGACTTTCTGTTTGAGCAGAGCCGTCTCTTGCTCATTGGTAAGGGGAAGGCTGGCCATGTCGGCTACGGCGCGATCGCACCCCCGGCGACTGAAGATGAAATAGATCGCTGGCAACATGTGGCGTTGCTGTAATTGGCCCACCACATAGGGGATGCCCAGCCGATCCTTTTTACCACGTTGCTCGCCTTTGCGTCGTCGCTGCTTCAGGCGAGGATTCATTTTCGTGCCACTGTCGTCCAGCAGCGGAAACAACCCTTTGCTGTTGCAGTAGTGAAACTGCAAAGGAACGGGACGGAAATTTGAGTAGATCAGTTCGGTAGGACCGTGAACTTTCGACAGCCAGTCGGTCAGTTGGTCACTGTTTTCGACGGTGGCCGAAAGCGCCAAGAGTTGAATCTCAGGAGGACAGTAGATGATGGACTCTTCCCAGACGGTGCCACGCTGGCGATCGTTCATGTAGTGACATTCGTCCAGGACGACTGCCTGAACATCCTGTAACGATGTCCCAACTTCCCCAATCCGAGTGCCGTACAGCATATTGCGGAAGATCTCAGTCGTCATCACGACCACGGGAGCATCACGATTAATGGCAATGTCGCCAGTCAGGAGCCCCACGTTATCAAACCCAAACTGCTCACGAAAATCCCGCAGTTTTTGATTCGAGAGCGCTTTGAGAGGCGTTGTGTAAAAAACTCGCTTCTGTTGATCGAGTGCCCGATAAATAGCGTATTCGCCAATCAGTGTCTTTCCAGATCCCGTAGGAGCGCAGACAACAACTGATTTTCCTTCGTTAAGAGCGGTAACGGCTTCTTTCTGAAAGGGATCAAGGGTAAAAGGAAAAAGCGCTGCCAGATCGAGCACTAGACTGCCTACAAATAAGTGAACTAGACATCCATTCTAGTCTGCACTTATAGAAGTGCTGCGGTTTCTTCGACCAAGAGGTGTTTCGTCACATCGGATGCAACTCTCACGTTTCTGAAAGTGGCGTGCTGTTTAACACCAATTGTCCATGCCGCCGGTGCGACGCTCCTAAGGATGAAAAGGGAGGCTGGGTTTGCGGGTAGGGTGCCGTGGGTCGGATCACGACGGGTGGGATGTTCTAATGGGCGAGTGGGGTTTTGACCCACGCTACGCAGGGGTTATTTTCAGGGCAACGATCCATGGCGCTGACGCGTCACTCCTAACGATGAACAGCAAGTTGGGGTTTGCGGGTGGGGTGCGGTACGACGTCCACCCCCTACTACTCCTAACTCCTGACTCCTAGCTCCTGGCTCCTAACTCCTGCTTCCTGACTCCCAACCCCGAGATCCTTACCCCATAGGCATTTCCCGCCTTAAGTCGATAGCCCTTCAATCAAGCTACTCAGTGGGGCTGTCTGGTTCCAAAGGAGGCTGAAAGGCTTCTTTTTCAGCGACTAATGCTAAGTGCTTAACCGTGGAGCGATCGGGTAAATAAACGCCGTTTTCCCATTCGCTGACGGTCTGTCGTCGCACTCCCAAAGTTTCAGCAAACTTAGCCTGTGTTAGGTCCATATGCTTTCGTAAGGCCCGGATAGCGACACGGTCCCAGGCAATCTCACCATCAACGTGCTGGATCTTGTATTCTGCTTCAAACCGTTTAAAGGTAATGGTTTGTTTTTCCAGGTCAATCATTTCAGTTTGGTAGCCTGCTTCGATCCAGGCATTAGCTTGTAAGGCTCCCTTGCTGCGATTACTCCACCAAGCACGTCTCGTTCTTGCTGAAGCTGGAAGTTTGCCGGTTGCTAGTGCTTCAATCTCGGCCAAAGACAGGGTCAAGGTGTCTTGCTGACACTGAACCAGGTGCTGATATAGGGGATAGTATTTGCTGCCAGGTTTCATCGCGATCGCTGAGAGGATCTAGAAAATGCCCGGAAGGATTGTCCTCACTACGCTTCATGGTACTCAGCTATGCCCCTGATTAGACATCTTAGGGCAATTTTCAGTGTGCCATGTGACGTTCGCTACCAGTCTCAGGAGATGATCACAGTTTTCTCAGGATTCTCATGCAGCTATTAAGCCGCACTTATTCTGTAGTCAGGAATACCTTAGAACTCCGCCGCACTATAGAAATCAAGATGATTGATTGACTTAAGACCCCAAAGGAGTTCAAATCATGAAACGCTTTGCAATTGCCCTCACCGCTCTGACCCTTGCATCTGTAGCTGTGGCCCCTGCGGCCTATGCTGCTCCTGACTTTGATGAGTTACGCCGCGAAAATCTCGACAAAGATGCTGTCAATTTTGATCAGCTACGCCGCGAGAACCTAGAGAAAGATGCAGTTGCTGAGATTGCCATCAAGACTATCAACTTTGATGAGTTACGTCGCGAAAATCTCGATAAAGATGCCGTCAACTTCGACGAACTACGCCGCGAGAACTTAGATAAAGACGCTGTGGTTGAAGTTCTCGTGAAAGGTGTTGACTTTGACGAGCTGCGTCGCAGCAATCTCGATAAAGATGCTGTCAACTTTGACAAATTGCGACGTGAGAATCTCGACAAAGACGCTGTGGTCGAAATTCAAGCAAAAGCTGTTGACTTCGATAAGTTACGTCGTGAAAACCTCGACAAAGATGCCGTTGACTTCGATGAGCTGCGGCGTGAGAATCTCGACAAAGATGCTGTGGTCGAAGTTTAGGGATAGCGACTGCCGGGAGTGTTCGGCAAAACGTGTTCCAGCAACCTAAAAGCCTTCATTTTTTATTGAAAAATGAAGGCTTTTACACAAAAATCTGAACCCGCTCGAAAAACCTGCTGGCTGCGATTATGAAAGCTCTGACGTAGCAAACCTTTGCAGTATGAAGCGGGTCAAATCCAGAGGATACGTAGCAAATCGAGCCAAAAACTCCCAGTTTGCTCAGCTCCGGTATGAAGACCTAGATAAGGATGCAGATTCTCTGAATGAAATTTGTCATGAGATCCTGAGCACGGATTGTCTAGCTCCCTGTGAGTAATGCATCCAACCTGCAGCTCGGATGAGTTTCAGTCAGTGGTGATGTCATCTCCTCTCCTTTTTGCGGCCCTGTTGGTGAGTCTGCCAACGGGGCTTTTTTATCTTTGCGGAGGGGTTGGTTTGTTATTGGTCGGGGCATTGGGTGGGGGTTGTTTGGGTTGGCCGGGGCGGGTTTTGGGCTGGAGGGCCGGTTTCTGGCGTTAGCGATCGGCTAAAGCCGCCCCTACGATCGCCTCATCCTCCTTCTACCCTCTTACCCCATGACTCTCCTTAAATCCCCTATTTGCTCGTCCCTAAATCCCCACATACAGCGTCATAACATCCGCGAGCGACATCCGCGATTGGGTGCCTAGCGCAAAGTTGGAGTAATGTCCTCGACGGAGGTGATCGGTAGCCGCACAGCCAATCATGGCAGCGTTGTCGGTGCAGTACTTCATGGGTGGAAACAGAACGGATAGGCCATGGGGTTGGGCGGCTTCCGTGAGATGCTGACGGAGCCCTCGGTTAGCCGCGACGCCGCCGCCGACTGCGATCGCCCCCAGCTTATGATCTAAGGCACATCGAATGGTCCGCTTGGTCAGTGCTCTGGCAACCGTGGCTTGAAAGCTGGCGGATAGATCAGCCACAGGTAGCGGATCCATACCTTTGTCTTTCAAGGACTGTACCAGGCGTAGCACGGCTGTCTTCAGGCCGCTAAAGCTAGAGTCATAGGGATGAAAGCCCCCTTCTGGCAGGGAGATGTTGCCTTCGGGTAAGGAAAATGCTTGAGGATTGCCGTCGGCAGCCAATTTATCGATAACGGGACCGCCAGGATATCCCAAGTCCAATAAGCGAGCGACTTTGTCGAAGGCTTCGCCTGCAGCATCATCGCGGGTTTTACCCAGCGTCTCGTAATGACCACAGCCTTTGACGTGAATCAGGCTTGTATGGCCCCCGGATACTAACAGACAAAGGAAAGGTGGCTGTAAATCGGGTTGACTGAGGTAAGAGGCGTAGATATGCCCTTCCAGGTGATGAATACCCAAGAAAGGCTTGTCATGAAGCAACGCCAGCGTTTTGCCTGCTGTGACACCCACCATCAGCGCTCCGACAAGTCCGGGCGCACAGGTCGCTGCGACACCATCAATGTCTTGCCAGGTAACACCGGCTTCTTCGACAGCGGCTGCGATGACAGGGCCTAGGTTCTCGACATGGGCCCGCGAGGCGACTTCGGGCACAACGCCACCATAGCGACGGTGAATGTCGACTTGCGAAGCAACGATATTGCTGAGGACAGTGCGATCTCGCACGACAGCGGCAGCGGTCTCATCACAACTGGTTTCTAAGGCTAGAACAATAGTCATTTACAAAAGTCGACAAAAAACTTTGAGAGATGTAAACCCCGCGTCAGCTTTGCTTTACCGGGTATCTGGCGCAGGGTATGATGGCGTCCAAGTCGGGTCAAAATTCCTACTAATAACTTAACGTTTTGACTCCATAAACTTTGACCTTTACGTAATAAAGGGAAACGCTATATGCGACGGTTGTTTGCACTGGCTCTGGTTATTTCTCTCTGGTTTGGCTTCGCGATGCCCGCCTCTGCGGATGTGGCTGGCTTAACCCCCTGTGGCGAGTCCGCGGCGTTCCAGCAACGGGCGGCTAACGCGGCTACGGCTAAAGATAAGGCTCGCTTTGAGTTCTACGGCAGCTCTAGTCTGCTCTGTGGTGAAGATGGTTTGCCCCACCTGATTGTGGATGGGGACTTGGCTCACGTGGGTGAGTTTCTGATTCCGAGCATTCTCTTCTTGTACATTGCTGGATGGATCGGCTGGGTTGGTCGGGCTTATCTGATTGCTGTGCGTGAAGAAAAAAGCCCCGAAGAGAAGGAGATCATCATCGATGTTCCTCTGGCTATCAAGTGCTCTCTTTCTGGTTTTGCTTGGCCTGTAGCCGCGGTTAAGGACATGATGAGTGGCGAAATGTTCGCCAAGGATAACGAAATTACTGTGTCTCCTCGCTAGAGACATCGCTTGTTCATATTCGTTGAGAAGGCACCATGGATAAAAATTTGCTTACCTATTTGTCGACTGCTCCAGTTCTTGCAACTATCTGGATGTTCATCACAGCAGGCATTCTGATTGAGTTCAACCGTTTTTTCCCTGACCTACTGCTCCACCCATAAGGTGCAGACGAAATCTCGTTGACTAAACCTTATGAACTTTGTAGAGGCGCGACCCATCGCGTCTCTTGTTGTATTGGAGGGACTGTTAACTATGTCGGACATCATTAAGCCCGCAGGGGATGCTCAAATTGGCAATCTGGAAACCCCCCTCAATTCCTCTGAATTGACCAAGACTTTCATTGGCAACTTGCCCGCTTACCGTCCTGGGCTATCGTCTCAACGAAGAGGACTGGAAGTAGGGATGGCTCACGGTTACTTTCTCTATGGCCCGTTTGCCTTGTTGGGGCCTCTACGGGACTCTGATTTGCCAGGTGTTGCAGGATTGCTCAGCGCGGCTGCACTGGTCGCTATCCTGACAGCGGGGTTGTCAATCTATGCCAAAGCTGGAATTGATGCAGCGGTTTCTCAGTCCACTGCGCCTTTTTCGCCACCTGAAACATTTAGCACCAGCGAAGGGTGGAAGGAATTCGCGGGTGGCTTTTTGATTGGCGGTGTGGGAGGGGCAATTTTTGCTTATCTCATCGCAGCTGTTTTGTCTCTGGTGGCCGGTATTTTTTAGGCCGTCTCAGGGACCGGGTCTCTTGCCAACTTTTTGGGTTTTAGCAATGCTGGTCTAAGAGACCCGGTCCCTGAGGTGCATGATGGGTGGACTTATTATTGCGGGCGATCGCAGCGGCTCGGGCAAAACGACCGTGACGATGGCCATACTCTCTACCCTTAGAGCACGCGGGGCTACGGTGCAAGCTTTCAAGGTCGGGCCAGATTATATTGACCCGATGTTTCATCGGGCTATCACGGGACGCCCAGCCTACAATTTGGACCCTGTACTGACGTCTGAAGCCTATGTTCAGGAGTGTTTTCAGCGTCATGGGGCATCCGCCGCCTACGCTGTCGTGGAAGGGGTGATGGGCTTGTTCGATGGGGCTGGCGGGACCGATTGGGCCAGCACGGCTCATATCGCCCGTCTGCTGGGATGCCCCGTTTTGTTAGTGCTGGATTGTGCGCGGCTGTCGCGATCGCTAGCGGCAATTGTCCATGGCTACAAAACACTAGATCCCCGCGTGAAGATTGCCGGGGTGGTGTTAAATCGGGTCGGCAGCGATCGCCATCTGGCCATGCTAAAAGCGGCGATCGCGGCGATTCAGGTGCCGGTTTTGGGCGTACTCCGTCGTGATGAGGCAATTACCCTGCCGGATCGTCATTTGGGGCTGGTGCCCACGGATGAGCTGTCTGATCTGCCAGAGCGGTTTCAACATCTGGCGGTGCTGGGGCAGCGGTGTTTTGATTGGTCGCAACTGGAGGTGCTGTTGGCATCCCCCTTTCCCCCCTTATCCAAAAGGAGGGGCGATAGCCGTGCGAATCGGCATGCCATCCGCATTGGCATTGCCCGCGATCGCGCTTTTAACTTCTACTACGAAGACAATCTGGAAATGCTGACTCGTTTGGGAGCTGAACTGGTTCCCTTTAGTCCCCTTGGCGATGCCACCCTGCCGCCGGATTTGAGGGGCCTGTATCTGGGGGGTGGTTTTCCAGAGATGTTTGCCGAAGCACTGGCGCAAAATCAGCCCCTGCGACAGGCGATCGCACAGCAGCTAGCGGCCGGACTGCCGACCTATGCCGAGTGTGGGGGATTGATGTACTTGTGTCGGGAGCTGGTAGATTTTGAGGGGCGATCGTGGCCGATGGTGGGCACCATTCCAGCCATAACGAGGATGACTGGGAAACTAACGCTGGGCTATCGCCGGGTGATGGTGCAACAGGCTAGCCCGCTGACCAAACCGGGCCAGCAGTTTTGGGGCCATGAGTTTCATCGCTCAGTGCTGGAACCGACATCCCCGCAGCCGTTATATGAATTGGCATCGTATCCGCTGCCGGATGAGGAGGCTGTACCGTTGCGGGCAGAGGGATGGCGGAGTGAGACAATGCATGGGTCGTATGTGCATGTGCATTGGGGCGATCGGCCTGAGTTACCGCAAAGGTTTCTGGAGGAGTGCGATCGGCACCAAATGGATTCGTCACTAAAATGAATTCAGCGCAATTCCGCTGAGATAACTCAAAGTCTCCTCAATCTGTCTCCATAAGGATGTCCGAGTTGCCAGTTAGTGAAGCTCAAAACAACCTACAGCAGCTTATCAATGAGGTTGCTCAGTCTCACAAACCCATCCGTATTACAGGTGACCAAAGTAGCACGGTTTTTCTGCCTGAAGAAGATTGGTCTAGCCTTCAAGAAACCCTGTATCTACCGTCAGTTGCTGGAATGCGTGAATCAATTAGAGAAGGTTTAGCAACCCCTATTGAAGACTGCGATCGGGAACTTGACTGGTGCGTTGGCAGCTAATCTATAAAAAGCAGGCCAAAAAGGATGCTAGAAAACTGGCTGCCAGCAATCTTAAGCAAAAAGCACAAGTACTTCTCTAATGGCTCTATCGACCTTAGAACCCTCGGTTCTAATAACCCGAAAATGTAGGCCAGAACACAAAAGCTACGGCGCAAGATTTCCTCTCCAGGAAGGAATCTCATTGCGGTCATAATTGGGGTGCAGTTAGGAAATATGCGCTATGGATTTAGCTCAGTTAAACAGCGATTACGGCATTGCGGGACACGTTGAATTCGTTGCTGGCAAAGGCGACTTTCCCTACATTCAAATCACCAACGATCAGGCTACGGCCCTGATTTCTGTCTATGGTGGTCAAGTGCTTTCTTTTAAGCCCCAAGGCGCAGCCCAGGACGTCATGTTCCTTAGCGAAAACGCTTACTACAAGGCCGGTAAAGCTATTAAAGGCGGTGCCCCCGTCTGTTGGCCCTGGTTTGGCCCTGATCCGGAAGGGGCTGGGCGTCCTAGCCATGGCTTTGCCCGCAACCGCGCCTGGCAGGTGCTCGGCACCGAAGCACTTCCCAGCGGCGAAACCAAGGTCACCCTCGGTTTCAGCGATACAGAAGATACCCAAGCCCTCTGGCCCCATGCCTTTGAATTCGCGATCGAAGTGACTGTAGGCACCACTTTGACGATGGCTTTGGTGAGCCGTAACAAGGGTGATAGCCCCTTCGAGATCACGCAAGCACTGCATACCTACTTCACGGTAGGCGACATCACTCAGACAACCGTAGAAGGCTTAGACGGCACTAGCTACATTGATAAAGTGGATGCTGGACAGGTCAAGTCCCAGTCGGGTGCAGTCGCGATCGCTTCTGAAGTTGATCGCATCTACACAGGCGTACCGAGCGAGTTGGTGATTCAAGACGCAGCTCTGAGCCGCCGGATTCGCCTCACCTCAACCGGCAACACAACAGCGGTTGTGTGGAATCCGTGGGTCGAAATTTCTACCAAGATGGCGGATCTGGAAGATAACGATTACACTCGTTTCATCTGTGTGGAAACGACCAATGCAGCCGATGATGTCGTCACCGTTCCGGCGCAGGGAGAATTTCGTTTGCAGGTCACCTGCGCGATCGAGGCGTAGTGGTACAGAGGTAGCCGTTTAATTTGAGGAGTCCTGGTTAGTTAGGGTGTCATACCGAATCCGAAGGGCTAACCAATAGGTGTTACCTGTAGAGACGCGACATGTCGCGTCTCTACAGGTAAGGGGTGGGTAAACCGGATTTAGTATCAGGAGTCAGGAGTTTTCTGAACTTTGACTTTTGGCCCAACAAAATTTCTCACCTTAATTGGGTACCTGCAAAAGCGTTATTCCTGATAAGTATTCCTGAGAGAATAATAAATATTTGCGACCTGTTTATTACCAAAAATAAAGCGATCGCCGCTTAGATAAAGCCTGCGATCGCGCTAGGGGGTGGCTAATGCCTTACAGCAAACAGCCAGTCGAAACTTTCCTACATGGTTGACCAAACACCCTTGGCCACAGCGGTCAAGGAGTCCATGTGAGGTGTTAGATAGATAAGATAGGCAAAAAAGGCACCGCCACAGCCACCGATCAAGAAGCTGCTAGCAAACTCGCCCCAACCTTCCTTCGTGCCAAGATCTTCGGGAGCCGTATCCGTAGTCACGGATGGTGCAGGCTTGTAGCTAGTAACCCCGGCATAGAGGGATAAAGCAACCGTCAGGACCATGACCAAACCGACCGCAGACAGGACACCCGCCACTGCAGCGTATTCAGTATTGCGGAATGGGCCTGTGACGACAAATGGTCCGAACAGGAAGAAGCCATGGGCCATACCGACTTCCAGGCCACGACGCTGTGATGACAGCCCCTTACGATAGGCGGGCAGATTACTAATGAAAGCTTTAGAGAAAGCTGAGGAGTTTAGTGGGGTAGCAAGATTACCGACCTGAGGATCAATGAAGGTTTCCATGTTTGCCATGCTGATTAAGACTCTAAAATCACGTCACAGGTACACTCTTTAAAAATCAGTTTACGGGAAAGTGAATCCCAGTCATCTTCTGTTGAGAATCTTTACACTCTGGTAATTGTCTCCACACTTCACAGTAATATCCGAACCGTATGTTGTTTTAGTTAGGAAATTAGGAGAGGCTATGGCAGCTTCGTTCTTGCCCTCAGTTTGCGTTCCTATGTGTGCCATTCTTGCGTTTGTTACGATGGGTCTTCTGTTTGTTTATGTTGAAGCTGAAGGCTAATTGAAAGCCGTTAGCTAAATTTGTGTGGATTAACTAGAGCATCCTTGCTGACCAGCTGTTCGGTGAGGGTGTTTTTTATTTAAACTTATTCTCTCAGATAAGGAAGCCAAAATTTTGATGGCGGCCTTTTTTGAGGGGATTTCTCGAAATGAATATACCGTCGTAGGTTAGCGTCGAGGCACGCGATCCAATACTTTCAGAATTGCCATGCTGTTGGTTTTTACTTTGTTCAGCCCAGCCTCCAAAAGCCACCTTTTCGGATGATTTCTTTCTCAGAGATCCCCTTAGAGATATCAGTCTTTTAGAGATGTCGACTTAAGGGAGGAAATTTTGTGGTGATAGGCGTTAGGAGTTAGGAGGCAGGAGTTAGGAGTTAGGAGGCAGAAGTCAGGAGTTAGGAAAAAACTGGATGTTGGATTTCAGCTCTCGACTCCCTGCCCAGCCAGGGTTTCCCGGCTTAAACGGCACGTCTGCTTGACCGCAAAATACAGGTCTACGAGTTAATAATTGTCCTGAAAAGACTGGCTTACAAAAGTAAGGAGTTGGCTAACTCAGATGATTTCTCAAAATAAATATCCTGTTGTGGATTACTTTTGAGAAGTGTGGATATTTTCATTCCTGTAAATCTACTTACTCTCGCTACATGAAAAGCACACCAGCTATCGGTGATAGTTGGTTAAAGTTTGCATAAGGTAACTAAACTTTCCGGACAGTTAGATCTTTGTTGAGGATCTGCTACTGGTAACGTCCAAGATTTTGCTAATTTCGCTTCGCATTTTGCGAGAGAGCTTCCTTCTCCTCGCCCCACTTCCTGTGTCAAAAAAACTTATCTCACCATGAAAGATCTTCTTCCTAATATCGAAGTCTATCGCATTGCACCCGATGCCTCCGATGAGTCAGTTGCTGCGAATACATCTGATTCTGATAACGAGCCTACCGTCTGTCATGAATTGAATACAGGTGAAGAACCTAATTTCTCTCTAGGAAAACCGAATACTCCTGTCGAAGTTATCCCAACTCGGGAGCCTGTCCGGGTCATACTTGTAGGCTCTGGTATCGGTACAAACTTAGTCATTGGGGTTCTGCATACTCTTGGATTTGCCGAGCCGCGTGCTTGGAGCAAGCCTCAAATTGATCCGGCTAGTGGCAAACCTATGCGAATTTTGACTAAATGGGTCCGCCATTAAGGTCTCAAAAAACATTTCTAAAAACGTTTCATCCTAAACGACTGGAAGATGGCCAGGGTTTTATGTTGGCTCATTTCTCCGCTGAATCCTTCTAGAAAAGCCACAAATTCTCTAAAGGAAATACTGGCGTCTTGGGGCCAAGTTTTTCCTCCATATATACCCTAGCCATATCCAGATCACCCGTTTTCCCTTTCAGGGAAGAACTCTCGTTTTCACATCGGATAGGGCATGACTATTGCTTGGGCTCTGCTTGTAAGCGCGGCGTTTGCTTTAAAAACAATGCTAGTGCCAAACTTTCCAAAAAACCGCTAATGAGTCCACTCAGGAATACGTAAAATAACCAGTGCCACCAGGGTCGGGGGGGGACGGATGCGTAATATTGCTGGACTCCATCATGAACCGTAAGGATGACCAACCCGACAATGCTAATGTGCAGGATAACCACATTCACCCCAGGCCACCAACGCCACCAACGGCTAGTGCCCCGTAGGACCAAGGCTTGAGCCAGTCCCCAAAGCACTCCAACAATAGCCGGTAAACTGACGAAGATAGTGCCCCTTAAGTCAGCAAGGACGTTGATTGAATCGACTAATTGCCGAAGGATAGCCGCGACAGCAAACGCACCAACCCCACCCATTGCAGTTGCAAATCCCCAGGGAATGGATCGTGTCCAATAGCGCTCTAAGGTGAGACCTTGGGCAATCCCTATCCAAATAGGCACTGTCCAAATTGCGACCATGCGGGGAAAGCTAACCTGATGCAATAGCAGTGGGATACTCACGGCGATCGCCGTCACGAGTGCCCAGCGGAAACAAAATTGCCAGTCTGCTCGAGTTAGATTAAGCACGTTAGCGCTTGCGTTTGTTTGCTAAACAGTAGGTTCTCTCGATAGTCTACCGGGCAGTCGATAACTGTGGGCACATCTTGTTCCAGGGCTTCCTTCAGGGTGGGGAGCAAGTCTGCTGTGGTTTCAATTCGGTAGCCCTTTAACCCCATGGACTCGGCCAGTTTCACGAAGTCCGGATTCGTGAAATGTACAAAGGCTGACTCGCCGTAGTGATTCTGCTGTTTCCACTCGATGAGGCCGTAGCCGCCATCATTAAAGATAATGGTTACAAAGGCTGTGCCCAGTCGCAATGCCGTTTCTAGCTCCTGGCTATTCATCATAAACCCGCCATCCCCGGTAGCCGCAATCACCTTCCGCGAAGGGTGGACGAGTTTGGCGGCAATGCCCCCTGGAATCGCGATGCCCATAGAGGCAAAGCCATTAGAGATCAGGCAGGTGTTGGGGCGATCGCAGTGATAATTGCGGGCGATCCACATTTTGTGAGCCCCCACATCGGAAATCAAAATATCCTCTGGATCTAGCACCTGCCGTAAATCGTAGATGAGTTTTTGCGGCTTAACGGGAAAACCATCATCGTGGGCATAGCGCTCATAATCGGCCCGAATTTCTTCCCGCAACTTGAGGTTGATGGGATCAGGACGCCCCTGACGATTGACTCGCTTGAGAATTTCTGTCAGCGAGTCAGCGATATCGCCCACCACCTCAACTCGGGGAATATAGCTGCTATCGATTTCAGCGGGCGTCGCATTAATGTGCAGAATCGGAATCGTGCTGTCAGGATTCCACTTTTTAGGAGAATACTCCACCAGGTCATACCCAACAGCAATGAGGAGATCGGCCTGTTCGATGCCACAGGAAATAAAGTCACGCTGCTGCAAGCCGAAGGTCCACAGAGCCAGGGGATGCGTATAGGGAATCACCCCCTTCCCCATAAAAGTATTGGCCACAGGGATATTGAGCGTGGTCGCAAAGTGAGTCAGCGCCTCACTGGCTTGCGCTCGAATGGCACCATTGCCGACAAAGAGCAGGGGGTTGGTGGCTTGGGAAATGGCAACAGCGGCCTGCTGAATGCTTTGGATAGAGGCGTAGGATTTTTCTTGCCCATCCCGGCGCAGGGGGCTGCCGATCACATCCATTTCCGCAATGTTTTCTGGCAGATCAATGTGGACGGCACCCGGTTTTTCAGTCTGGGCTAGTTTGAAAGCCTTACGGACAATTTCGGGCGTAATGCTAGGCCGCACAATCTGAGCGTTCCACTTTGTGACGGGGTTGAACATGGCCACCAAATCCAGATATTGGTGGGATTCAATATGCATGCGATCCGTGCCGACTTGGCCGGTAATGGCCACCAGGGGAGCCCGATCCAGATTGGCGTCGGCCACCCCCGTCATGAGGTTTGTGGCCCCAGGCCCCAAGGTCGAAAGACAAACACCAGCTTTCCCTGTCAGGCGACCATAGACATCAGCCATAAAGGCCGCGCCTTGCTCGTGGCGGGTCGTCACAAATTGAATGGAAGATTTTTTGAGCGCCTGTAAAACCTGCAGATTCTCTTCCCCAGGTACGCCAAAAATATATTCAACGCCTTCATTTTCCAGGCATTTGACCAGTAGCTCAGCCGTATCCATGTTCCCTCTCACACCTCATCGAATCCAAACTGTTTTTGTGTTCATCAAGGCTTGAATGCCTTGAATACTCAATTCACGACCATAGCCGGAGTGTTTGATACCGCCAAAGGGTAGTCGGGGGTCAGATTTGACTAGACCGTTAATAAAGACTGCGCCCGCTTCCAACTCATTGATACAGCGATCGCGCTCTTCGTCATCCTGGGTCCAAGCACTGGCTCCTAATCCCAAAGGGGTGCTATTCGCAAGGGCGATCGCTGCGTCCAGGCTGTCTACCCGAAAGGTCAAGGCGACGGGACCAAAGAACTCCTCTTGCGCCGACGGGATGTCGGTCGGAATGTCCGCCAAAATGGTGGGGGGATAGAAATTTCCTGCTTGCAGTTCGGTCGGGAGTTGGCTCATCAGGGCTGGCACATCGCCACCGACCAGCACCTTACCCCCCTGTTGAATGCAGGTTTCCACTTGACTGGCCAACTCATCACGAATCGTGGGGGTCGCCAGGGGGCCGATATCCGTAGCCTCATGGGTGGGGTCGCCCACCGTCAGGGCGGCAAACTTGGCTGTCAGGCCGCTGAGGAAGTCATCGGCGATCGCCTCGTGGAGAATAAATCGCTTGGCGGCAATACAGGACTGGCCGTTGTTTAACATGCGGGCGGTGACTGCCGTCGCGATCGCCTGGTCTAAATCCGCACTGGGCATCACGATAAAGGGATCGGTGCCACCCAGTTCTAAAACGGTTGGCTTGATATGCTTGCCAGCGGCAGCCGCCAGTGAAGCCCCCGCCGGTTCGCTCCCCGTGAGGGTGGCCGCTTTGACGCGATCGTCAGCGACGAGTCCGGCAACGGCACTAGCTCCTATCAGCAAGGTCTGAAATACGCCCTCAGGAAACCCGGCTTTCAAAAAAATGTCTTCCATCACCAGGGCACATTGGGGCACGTTGGAGGCATGTTTCAGCAACCCCACATTGCCTGCCATGAGATTGGGGGCCGCAAACCGAAAGACTTGCCAAAAGGGGAAGTTCCACGGCATCACCGCTAACACAATGCCGAGTGGCTGATAACGCACAAAGCTCTGACTCGCGTCAGTTGTTGCCGGGACGTCTTGCAGAAAGTTGGCAGCGTTATCGGCGTAGAAACGGCAAACCAATGCACACTTGGCGACTTCAGCGATCGCACTGGTGATGGGCTTGCCCATTTCCAAGGTCATCAGCTCTGCATAGGCTTGTTTATTGGCAGCGAGGATATCGGCCGCTGCCCGCAGCCAAGTTGCCCGTTGCTCCAAAGACAGGGGGCGGTAGTCGTCAAAGGCTGCTTGCGCTTTGGCCAGCCTGGCCTCAAGTTCTGCCTCATTGAGGGGTTCATATACCTTCAAAGTTTTGCCATTCGTGGGATTAGTTGTAGCGATCGCCATTTTGACCTCCTAGACACAGCCGAAATGTCAACGGAACGTGCTGTAGGGCTTCAATTTCCACTGTGACAAGCTAATCCAGGCATCGCTGGCAAATTGTATTGATTGTTCATTAACAACCGTCTTTTTTCGTAAAATTTAGGGCTCTAGACAGTTGGAATTTGCCGACGGTTGCCGCCACAGATGGTTTCTCAGATGTGAACAATTGCAAAAAATCTCCCCGCCGGGAGTTAAGAACTTATTAAATGGTCAGACATTCTTGAATCTTGCCGATATGGTTGAGGTCAAGATACCTCCTAACTGCGTCTCCAGCCCTGTCAAGTATTGGTAGGGCTGTTTTTGTTGCAAGGTCGGTGTGAAAACAAAGCCGAGCGCTCCTACCGCCCGAAATTATGTTCGCGGGTGGGGTGGCAACTCCCAATCCGAAAACCAGGACGCCTTCTTCATGGTTGAGAGCGTCGCTCTAGCGTCATGAGCGATCGCGCCAAAAATAGCGCAATCAGCTTCTAACAATTCGCTCCGATGCAGGATTTTCATCCTTGGGGGTGCTGCCGGGGAAATATCAACGATTGGGATAAAAGAATTGATTTGGGACTGGGCAAAAAAAAGTTCCACTCTTGCAATCAAGAATAGAACTGGATTTAGGGTCTAGACAGAACCGCCGCTAACGGCGAGACTCAACGCATACACAACAGACTTCCTTAGACATATTGGAAAGCTAGGCTGTTCAAATCGATACCTGCCGAGGAAACGTTGGCACTGGTTTCTTAAGGGGTGATGCAATGAAATCCTTGTGTCGTCAAGAGTTCATAGGTTGAGAACACTCGGTTAC
>JBCBTQ010000042.1:0-32020 GCA_039818605.1 Cyanobacteria bacterium J06639_14
CTTTTTGTTGCGATCGCGCCTCCTCTTCGCGAATGATGAGTGTCTAAAGATACGTCCTAAGTGAGATCAACTAGGAACCATGCTTCAGGATGCACGATCCATTCGGTATTATCAGCGTATTACCGACTCCATTGTTGACCACTGGAATCGGGGATACCGTACTGAGGAACTCCGCTTCTATCTAGAAGGTTACATTGCCGCTCTGCGCCACGCTGATGCTCTGGAGCCTTACCATATCAACCGGCTGGAGCAAGAAACCTTGCGTTATCTGCTGGACTCCTCTAACTTTGCAATCCCAGAGCCAGAACCCGACCCCGACTACTTTTAGGCTGGAAAATAAGTAATATCCAACTCATTCTTTTATCCATCTACCCGTCTATGGCCGGGGCCGGGCAATTTATTTCCTCGCTGATCGCCTCAGATAAAGTTCTCGAAATGAATATATCGCCGTAGGCTGGTGCTGATTTACGCAACCCAGTGTATCGATGCCGTAATTTCTCGTTCAGAAATCGCCTACGCGAACGCAACAACAGGAGCATTACAGGGAGATTCCAGCCCTTGATCTTCCAGTCATTGCAGGGGCGCTAGGAAGATTTCTGAAGCAGGCAATACAAGCACGGAGGGTGCAGGCAACATTTCGCCGCGAAAGTCTAGGAGTTGCACCAGCAGTAAATACCCTACAGCGAGCAATAGCGACAAAACGCCTGTAATAATTGCAACAAGCTTAGAGCGATCCATAACAGTGTGTTTTTCGGTAACCTTAAAACCAGTCTAGGGTATATTGCCTCAGTCAGGATTTCCCGTTTGTAGGATGTGGTTGGCGGAGTCAACGCACCCCATTACTGGTATTTTATTTGGGGTAGTTGCCTTAGAGAGTTGCGCAAAGGGTGATTTCTGTCCTCCCTTTTCTTGCCCACCCTTCGACTGTTTCGTACAGACACGTATTGGCAGGCTCCCCCTCAGATATAATCTCCGTAAATGATGATGTTCCTGAGAGGAGACATCACATTGACAACGTTAAATAATGAGAACATCTGTTCGGATTTGGGTATGAAGCGATTCTATTATTTAGCATGATACACAGCGATATTGTATGAGTGCGCCAGTTTCTTCTTTCCTAGAGGCCGAAACCAATGCTTCTGTTCCCGTTGTGGTACAGACTCAGAACCTCACAAAAACCTACCGTACTGGATTTTGGCTCAATCAGCGCGTGACGTCCCTGAAGGGCTGTAGCCTCACGGTTCATGAAGGTGAAACCTTTGGTTTGTTGGGACCGAATGGAGCTGGTAAAACAACACTCTTGAAAATTTTGCTGGGCCTTGTACGTTCTACTAGCGGACGGGCCAGATTATTAGATCATCCAGCTGGCGATCGCGCTGTCAGGCAGCGCATCGGCTATTTACCCGAAAATCCTTACTTTTACGATTACTTGAGCGGTCCTGAGTTTCTGCAATACACTGCTGGGCTTTTTGGATTGTCTGCTAAAGAGCAACGTCAACGCATTCCAGCGTTGTTGAATCTGGTCGAGCTAGACCCTGCGGCTATCCGCAGAAAATCACTCAAGAAGTATTCGAAAGGAATGCTACAACGGATTGGGCTTGCCCAGGCGTTAATCAATGATCCAGAAGTGGTTTTTCTCGATGAGCCGATGTCCGGGCTTGATCCGATGGGGCGCTATCGCATGCGGGAAGTGATTTTGTCCTTGAAGAAACAGGGCAAAACTATCTTTTTCAATAGCCATGTGTTGTCTGATGTCGAAACTATCTGCGATCGCGTCGCGCTCTTAGATCAGGGGGAGCTGTTGTGTGTCGGCACCTTGGACGAATTGTTAGGGCACTCCGCTCAGTATGCCGTCCAAGGACATGGAGGCAATCTAGAGGTGCTGCAAAAGTGGCTGTCTTCCCTCGAGTTTAAAGGCGGACTGTGGCAAGGAATTCTCAAGGGTGAACCCTACGACTTTTTGTCCAGTGTTCGGGGGATGGGAGGGACGCTAGTGAACCTCAAGTTGGCCCGGCCCACCCTGGAAGAGTTTTTTATGGAGCAGATTCGACAACGACGTCAGGAGCCGACACAGCCACCCCAAAATCCGTAAAATCTTCAATCCCAGGAATAGATAATCTTTCCAAAAAGTTTTGTCGCCACCTGATCGTTTCCTCAACAAAGCAGGGTAGCCTATATGACTGTAAGGCGGTTTACAAAGCGTTAAATATTCACCTTTGTAAGCGTTGCCGGAATTCCATTAGGGCTACAGGTAGCTAACGGTCAGTTAGCTTTTAGGCAATCTACGTTTACAGGGCACTGATTGCTGAGCGCGAGTTATTTTCAATACATTTTAAAGTGGATTGGTTACCATAGAGCTGCCTATTGGCTGCTGGCTATTGGTATTAATTCTGTTCGTCACTGTGATTTGCTAAAGGGGTAGGCTACTATGTCCTCTCGTCGCCGCACGGGTCATTTTCAAAGAATGGTCTGGCAATTATTGAAGCGGTTCATGCAGAGCCTTCTACGGCTTTTGTTCCGGTTTAGTGGTCGCCGTACTGCCGAAGCAGGCTTTGTTTTTCCCACAACGGTGCTCTTGGTGCTAATGGTGGCCCTAACGGCAGGAGCGCTGACGTATCGGGCCTACAGCCGGAGTAGTCAGGTAATTGTCGAGCGGCAGCAGCAGATTATTGAAAATGCTGCTACCCCTGCAGTGGACCGATTTAAGGCCAAGATGGAGTATCTCTTCAGTGGTGAAGATCGGCCAACTGCTAAGGTGCCGCCTAGTAAAGCCCTGGAAAACTTGCTGCGAGCGGTTGATGCCAACATGCTCACAGGCGGAGCCTACGACCGCATCGGTATTGAGTCCACATTGAGCGGCGACGATATCTACACCCTTAGTGATGAGCAACGTCTCGATCTGGATAAGGATGGCACCTTAGATAATGCCTGGGCTTTTAATGGTGATGTCAATGGTGACGGGAACATCACGGCTGAAGAAGTCGTGGTTTATTCCATTACCCTCGAAGACCGCAAGGAAAACGCCTCAGGTGAAGTAATTACCTATAACAACACCGACGAAGAGAAAGCGGCTGCTTTGGTGACCCGCAATAGTTCTTTGACGGCCCAGGCGGCAACGGACTGTACGCCAGCAGGTCCTACTGGCACTACCGTAATTGATCCGACGCAGGAGTCTCTTACTGGAGCAGGCTGGGACCAGGTCGGTGGTGTTCAGGCTGAGAAGACGTTCCAGTTAAATGTGTTTGCGATCGATCGTAATCCTGAGGTCAATACTCAAACGATCAGCACCATGGAGGTGCAGCAGATCCGTGAATCGATTCTGGGTAGCCCATGGGGCGCTTTTTTCCGGTATGACATGGAAATTTACCCTGGTGCAGCTTTTAACTGGAATGGGGCTATGCACACTCAGGGCAGCATGTTCTCTTCGAGTGAGTTCAATGCCTACATGATTAGCTCGACGAACTCCTGTGTATACGACGATAATGCTTCCGAAATCACCCTGGGTGAGCCGCGTGACAATGGGGCTGATCCTGACTTCAGGGGGCAGCTAGTAGCGGGTAATAATGGTGCGGATGGAGATGGCTTCGAAGGCGGGTCAAGAATTCACGTTGATAACGGTTCTGCCAACCCCGACATTAATCGATTGAGACGTAACAGCGGCACCGTTACACGTGACGATGGCGTAGACATTAGTGATATCTATGTTGATCCCATCACATTGCAGCTTCAGGGCGAGTATCAACACATCGGGGGTGACATTACTTCGAACCCTGGCAATCTGGAAGCCAACTTCGACGACCGAGTTCGCAACGCGGGTGAAGGTGAAATTAGTATTGCCCTGGATGATATTTCGAGAGCTGATAACCGTTATGGTCCCCCCGTTGTTTATGACGAGCAAAATACTGTTACTGGTCGAATCCCAGACGCGAACAATATTGGGGAAGATATTGCTGGTAACCTCACGCTAACCTCTGATACGAATGGCCTGGATGGTTACTGGGAGCGTCAGGCTGCTAATGAGGGCACTCGCTTCGTTGTGGGGCAGCGATTGGAACTGGGAAATGTCTATGGCTGGAATAACAGTAACGGTATTACCGATGGAGCAGGTGATCCTATCGAAGATCCGCTGTATCCGCCTAATGAGTTGCCTGAAGGAACCAGTGCAGGGACGGGTAGAGGAGAATCTGCCCAGCGGAAGTCTTTAAGAGACAACCTGGCAGCGGTGCAGGGTATGGTGGTCTACAGCTACGAGAATGGTGATGGGCAAGATCCTCTGGTGTGTCTGGCAACCGCTTCCCATTACGGCACGGCTTCAGCCGTAGCCAACAGCCGCACCTTTAGAACGCTTGTATCGGGTGCCAACGTCATGACCGACTTCCTGACGGGCAATGGCACGAATGGTTGGCAGTTTGAGGCTGTCGATGGAGCTACCTTTGCTGGTTCAGCAGTAGGAGGAAACGCCATTGACAATCTGGCTCGCTTCGCAGGGGATGCGGCAGGCGGTGCGCCATTCTTTACCCCTATTCAGGATGCCAACATTATCCATCCATTTCCCTACAAAGCCATGTGGGGTGACTTCTCCATGCTGCGTCGAGTTGAGGATGTTGATCTGGGTGCTAATCCTGCTGGCAACGGCAGCATGGCTGATAAATCAACAGTTGATACTGCAGCCTGCACGCTCAGCTTGTTGGCTTATAACGTAAGTTCTGTGAGGGAAGAATACGAAGCTTACGATCCTGCTGACTGGCGAGATCTGGCGGAAGAATTTAAGGCAGTAGCTGGGGCTAATCTATACACTGCCAACGACATTGGAGATGGTGAGGAGACGCCTCGGCCATTCTCCGCTTGGTTTAATAATGCTGCCCTGACTGATGGGCAGAGAATACAGGCGAGAACCGCTGCTAATTACTGGGGTATTGAGTATAGCCGCGCCTTTGGTTTTGCTAACAGGTATGGTTTACCTCCAGCTGCTGCTTCAGGATTAGCTGGAACTTATGACCCTGAGGAAGGTGTTTACGAAGTTGACGCCACAGGTGGACCCTATACGGCTGGAACGGTTTACAACGTGGGCTGTGATCCTAATGTGTTTGTCGCTGGGGGGCATGGCGGTGGGCTAGGCGTTCAGACGGAGGAGGATGCTTTGAGCTTAGCCCTTGCACTCTGTCCGTCTAAGCTACAGCAAGCACCCTGGCCCTCTCTCTTCTATCTTTTTCCAATGGTGGACCATACTCTAGCCCCTAATGCTAGTTTGAATATCAATCCAGGTAATTACGCTGAAGGGGTGGCATCTGCCCCGATTGCAGGGGGCTATGACTTCTTGCCTGGTGATGACGTTATCTTCGTGGGCGATGACGGCTTAACGGAAAGAGAGTTTATTGCCGAACCTTATGTCAATCAGGTTGTTAATACACTAGGTGAGAATCCTACCTTCACTGCAATTCCCTATGTAGGTGCGAACAGTATTGAGACCCTTGCGGCAACTCCACTTGCACCAGCTAGCTGGATTATTGCACCAACGGCGACAGCGGGTGAAGAAGCCTCGTTTGAACCAGCTGGGAGTGATGCTTTCGTCGGTAATGACCCTCCTGAATGGGGCGATGCCAATCATCCTGATGCTGATGATCGCGAGTGGGACATTGTAGTCCTTGACGATGACGGTACTTTTAGCGATGCTTACGGGGCTCCAATTCTCGACAAGGTCATGTTTATTGGCCGGGAGAACCTGGCCGTCCACCTGCTGGATCTGAACCTGGAAACCCTCCTGACGGACAATACCCCGGGTGGAGATACCTGGATCACGAGCGGCGATGACACTCGTGGCATTGTCTATGCCTTCCGGGAGGATGCGGTCCGTGAGGACGCCATTGTTCGTCCTAGCAATACAGGTGCCTTCGCCGCCTGTTCTGATTACAGCGCCGGTTTTTATGATTTTGGCAATGATCGGGTTAACCAAACCTGTTCCATGGTGACGAGTAGCCAAGATGTTATGGACTGGCTGGATCCCCCGTTGGACAATCCAGCCAGTACGCCCGATCACATGATTAGCCTCAAGCCGATCGACTTTACCCCTGATCCGATGCGGCGACCCTATGGCTTCCGCCTCCGCAATGGGGCCGATTTGAGTCGGGCCGGTACTGATTATGGCCTCACTTTCATCTCTGACAACGCTGTTGTGATTCAGGGCGACTTCAATCTTCATAGCAACACCGGGGCTGCTAATAACCAGGAGGAATTCGATGACAATACCGTTTTCGATAAGGATCCTGCAGACGGTAACGAAACTGTAGGTGGGGCCTTCTACAGTGCCTTCTACGATCGGGCTAATGTAGATCCGGAATTTGCGGATGCCGCCCAGGATATTTGGCGACCTAGTGAAGTCCTGGGGGATGCCATCTATATGTTGTCGGCTGTCGCTAAGGATGGTTTTGTCGAAGCTGCTTACGATTCTCGTGGGACAGCACCAGCCCTAGGTGATGTGTCTTTCCACAACATGAATCGCCCTGAGCCAGTGCCCGATGCCTCCACGCTTCTGCGGGAAGACCCCAGCGATCCCAACTCGCCCATTTATATGGACCGCAACGGTCGCGTTTATGACACCGGTGGCGTTGACATTACGGATCCCGCTGGTCCTAATCCTTACGAAAGGTTTGATCGAGGCATTGGCTTGCGGGTTTACCGTGAGGATAATTTGCCAACAGCGGCCGATACGCAGATCAATGCTCTAATTATTTCGGGTATTGTGCCTTCACGGCGTTTTCAAGCCTCAGGCGGTCTGCACAATTTCCCTCGTCTCAATGAGGATTGGCGCGATGGTGGCGACCTCAAGATCGCGGGTGGATTTTTCCAACTCTTCTTTAGCCATAGTTCTACAGCTCCCTACGAGATGGAAGCCTGGGAATATGACGACAGCACTGAGACCTTTGAAGGCTTAGGGTACTACGAACCAGGTAATCGAGTTTGGGGTTACGACGTCGCGTTGCAGTATGCTCAGACGCCACCGATTGCTGAACGTTTTGTTCAGGTTAGAAAGCCGCGTAGTGAGTTCTACCGCGAGTTGCCGGTAGAGGACCCGTACATCAAAATGCTGCGCTGCGCGGCGAATCCGTTTGGCGGCGGCCTAGTTGATCCAGACGTAACCGACTGTACTTTCTAGGGCAATTAAGGGGGCTAGATGAGGCAACATGCAATGAAGCGATCAGTAGTAAGGCACCTGACTCGGTTAGGGTTAAGGGTCGATAAGGATGAGGGCTTGACGCTGCTAGAAACCTTAGTAGCCATTATTGTCATTGCCCTTACGGTTTCAGCCATTACACCTGCATTTATCCTGACGGTGGCGACCCGTGTTCAGAGTCAAAGAGCTGAGCAAGCTATGCAGCTTGCTCGTAGCGAAGTGGACAAGGTGCGTCTGGCTATGGAGTTGGGCTCTGTTGATGATCCCACGACACCGAATCCCGATGATGGCGATAGACTGTTGCTGCTCC
The DNA here is from genome assembly GCA_039818605.1 of Cyanobacteria bacterium J06639_14. Lineage (GTDB taxonomy): Bacteria > Cyanobacteriota > Cyanobacteriia > Phormidesmidales > Phormidesmidaceae > SIO1E4. Next base: position 7,482 of record JBCBTQ010000042.1, read on the forward strand.
CGGCGGATGCAGGTGCTGTTGACCCCGATGATGTTGCCGCCCCGACCACTTTTGTAGCTGCGACTGATGCGAGTTGTTCTAACACCTACGGTAACCAGCCTGGTGTTGCCGAAGCATGTGCCATTGAAATTAGCTGTGACGTTGCGGACGCCGACTGTGACGTGGATGCTGATTTTGCGGTTCAGGTCTATCGTGTCAATAGTTTCGCCTCACCCGTCACGGGGGAGGTTGCGGCATTCCAGATGGGGGTGCGGGTGTACGCCTATGAGGCTACTAAAGATGCTGACGACGATGGTACGGCCAATGTGACCGTACCTGGTTTGAGTACCAACTTGGCTTCGGCAGGCTTGCGATCGAACCCACGTAATAGTGAAGGGGTTACCTATCGCAATGCGCCGTTGGCTGTTATTTACACCACCGTTTTTCGGGGTGAAGAGGACACCTCCCTATGCGATTACTACCGATTTCTTGGAGAGGATCCAGTTGCCGAGGGGCTTAATTGCATTTAATCAGGGAGAAGAGTAACTCATGACAGTTTCTAAGTGGTTAAAGCGCTGGCGAATTCGCCGCCAGCAGGCAAGGCAGGCATCGGACAGGGGCTTTACGCTGCTGGAGTTACTGATTGCCATGCTCATCAGTAGCATCATTATCTCTGGCTTGTTGTTTCTTGTGACGGAAATGCTCAAGATCGAGCGTCGCGAAACGGCGATTGATGATACTCAGCGCGATATGAAGCGAGCCTTAAATTACATTGCCGCCGATGTGTCAGAAGCTGTTTATGTCTATGTGCCTGATCCGGCTACAGGCAATTGGCCTGATGCGGTTCAAACTGTAGGGGGTATTACGGATATCGACAATGTGATCCTAGCCTTTTGGCGGCCCGATTTTGTCACCGATGATGCCGATTTACCCCCGGTTGCTGGATGTGCCTATGGTACACCCAGCAATGAATTGACTGACGCACAGCAAGAATGCCAGAATTTGCGGCAGCGTCGGGCTTATTACACATTGGTGGCTTACGAGGCTGTTCCGAATACTGTCGATAATCCAACCGGAGTTTGGGTAGGGCAAGCGCGATTAGTTCGTCATGAGCTGCCCAAATATGCTGATCCGTCAGACATTGACTCAGATTTGTATGATGGCGATGGTCCGATTGATCCGGAGGATGGTGCCGTTAACTTTGAAACCTGGGACCCCGCAGGGGCGAGCTTTGATGGTGCTAGGAATCCTTCCCCGGTTTTGGTTGACTATATTGTTGACCCGACGCCGGATCCAGGTGAAAGCGATCGCTCCTGTCGAAGTGCCGATCAGCTGATCCGAATTCCTGACGATCCAACAGCTTCGAGGGGTTTCTATACCTGTATTCGGGTGTCAGACGCTGCTCAGACTGACAATCAAAACCTGGAAATTTTCATCCAGGGTGATCCTAATTTGACTGATGGCCAAGCAAACGCTCTGGGAACTGGGGTGGTGAGCAGTAATAGCGCGCTGCCTATAATCAACACGAATGTATTTATCCAAGGCGTTATTGGCTACGATCCAGACTGATTTTGCTTCAGTATCTTGCCGATGAGCTTCCGTTTAAACTTTATCCAAGTCAACTTGAGTCCATGAAACGCCTAAATACTCCCAAACCCAATACCGCTGATGCTGGTTTCACCCTGTTGGAAATATTAGTGGTCGTGTTCATCGTGGCCATCCTTGCGGCGATCGCCGCTCCCGGTTGGTTTCGATACATCACAAACCGTCGGGTCCAGGCAGTGCAAACTGAGCTCAGGCAGGTCATGGAGCAAGCTCAAACCGATGCCCGTACCCGGCGGGCTGAATACACCCTGGAAATCCTGGAAGCCGAAGCAATTCCTACGGTCAGAGTGACTGACTCAGGGGGCACCGTCCGTGACATCGAGCTGGGAAATGAGAATGTCAATCCTGATACCGTTCAATTGACAATGAACATGGTAGGGGGTGGGACAGTGTTTAGCTTTGATTATCAAGGGGTTGTTAGTGAACCCTTTGTCGTTGATGTCCAACCAGCAGGAACGGGGACAGGAATCAATGCGAACTCTTCCTGTGTGGCTGTCATTTCTCTCATTGGGGGCCTAGCCTCTGGTAGAGGGGGCGAGTGCGCTGACTTCCGAACTGAGATAGGGCTATAAGGAGATTTCTGAGCAAGCAATATTTTGAGAAATCACGGAAGTTTCTCCAGGCAAGCCATGGCAGCTTCGGCGCGATCGCACGCTACGAATAAGTGATCGTGATAATACGCCGAAATTGCATTGACGCTAATATTTGCTGCTGCGAGTGCCTGCGTAACTGTAGCCAGCAACCCCACCGCGTCTAAACTTGAGTGAACCGTTAGGGTAATCATCCGGCAAGCATACAGGTAAGTTAAACCAGCGCGATCGGCTTGGTCTTGCTCCACAATTAGGGTTAGCCCTTCTGCTTCCTGAAATTGGCAGATGGGGGTTATATCGCTGGGGAGCGATTCCCCAGTTTTCAGGGTACTAAAAACAAACACCGCTGGATGCAGTTGAGGCTGTAGCGATTCCAGCAGTGTCTTGAGGTTTGCTTCGCCTGTGGGAGAGGCCATACGATTTCCCCTTGCGGCTTCCCCAAAGCGACTTAATACTTAGAAAGATCGATGCCTGCTTCCCGTGCCATGGCATCAATGCCCTTCTTTTCTAGAGTCTTAATCGCTTTAGTGGATAAGCGCAGTTTGACAAAGCGCTTGCCCTGAGGCCACCAAACGCGCTTTTCCTGCAGGTTAGCTTCTTGCAGACGCTTTGTACGTCTATGAGAGTGAGAGACGGCAAAAGCATTGTTTGCTTTCTTGCCAGTCAAGTCGCAGCGACGAGCCATGAGCTTCTCCGAGTCCCTTAAGTTTATTCACAAACCACTATACTAAGGCAAATCCATTCATTTTGGTGGGAAACTTTGCCTTAAATGAGGAACCCGGTCTCTGTATAAACACTCCGGTATGAAAGCGATAGTCTCCGCAATCTTTGCACATCATAGAAACCGGATTCCTGGATACGTTATTTCGTGGAATCCTCTTACTGTTTCCGCTTACACTAAAATCGGTTTACTCATCCACTAATTGAGAGACGCGACATGTCGCGTCTCTACAGGTATCACCTATTTCCCATGATGGGGGTTAGCCATTCGGATTCGGTCTTACTCATAAATCCAGGGCGTTGTACATGCTTCCCAGCTTGCCATTTCGGTTTCTTGGAACCAGAGGGCAATTTCTTTTTGGGCTGTTTCAACGGCATCGGAACCATGAATCAGATTGCGGCCAATAGTGACGCCAAAGTCACCTCGGATAGTACCTGGGTTGGCTGAAATCGGGTTGGTGGCCCCAATCAATGTCCGTGCCGAAGCAATCACGTTATCGCCTTCCCAGACCATTGCCACAACCGGGCTAGAGGTAATGAAGTCAACCAGGCCAGGGAAGAAGGGCTTGTCGCGATGGACATCATAATGTTGCTCTGCGAGTTCACGGGAAACAGCCATTAACTTCATCCCCACCAGGGTGAAGCCTTTGCTTTCAAATCGACCAATGACTTCGCCTATCAGCCCCCGCTGAACACCGTCGGGCTTGATCATGATAAACGTGCGTTCCACAGATAGTAGCTCCTAACATACGGATAACCTTCTCTATGCTGTGTAACCGTGGAGCGTTTGTAAAGGTTTTGCCCACGAATCAACACAGGGAATTTACACCGATCGTGATAGTTATTGAGGCTGAGAAATTGTCATCTTGTTGTTCGGAGATGACGTGACTGCTTCGAGCGATAGCGGTTCTGACGGGATGGCGATTGTTAACCATCCACCCCCCGTTTCTGGATGATTCCGGGCTTGGACAGTGCCGCCATGGGCTTCAACAATTTGTTGAACGATCGCCAAACCTAACCCCGTGCCAGTATTACGCGGTCGGCCAGACGATTGGGGCCGGTCAGCGGTCACGACCTCTAGTTCAGCCAGTGGGCGTGAGCGGGCAGGATCAGCTCGATAAAATCGGTTGAAGATGTATGGTAAGTCACTCTTATGAAACCCTGAGCCTTCATCAATAACATCAACACAGAGCGATCGCGCAGTTTGTCCAGTTTGAGGAATGCTTGCCTTAGACGAACAAACCTCGACCCGAACAATCATCGTTCCCTCATGGGGACTATATTTAATCGCGTTATCAATCAGGTTGATGAACACTCGATACATCAATCGCTCGTCCAGAGACATCACTAAATTTGAGGGGCCTTCGTAAGCTATTTTGATGTGTTTGACTTGTGCTAAGGGTTCCAGGCTTTGCCAGGCCGCAAATAATAAACGGGGCAGTTCCACTGGCTTCAACGTCAGACCTGTGCCTCCGCCTCGCTTAAGCTGACTCAAATTCAATAGGTCTTCGACCAAGTTACTGAGGCGTAAAATTTCGTTCAGCAATCGGTCTAACCACTTTTTGAGGCTGGGATCAACTCGGTCTATAAGGGTCTCTGTTACCAGGCGAATTGATGTTAAAGGGGTTTTGAGTTCGTGGGCAACATCGGAAGTCCAGCGATCGCGCTGCTGAATTAAAGTCTCAGCTTCCTGGCGGTTTTCTAAGAACACCCCCACATGGCTGTTCGGTAAGGGAATACCATAGCCGCGTAAGGGACGGGCAATGCCTTCTTTGGGATTAACTGGATCGGTTGAAGCTAAATTTAGCGTCCATTCCGTTTGGCTATGGACTCGTGTTTGGCGCGTATTTTCGATGAGTTGATCTAGTTCATAAGAACGTACCAGTTCCAACAACAGACGGGGCAAGGTGGGTTGATCAGACTTGTCATAGTTCATCCCCAGCATCTGACAAGCCAGCGAATTGCTCCAGAGCAGCTGATTCTCCTCATCCACTTCCAGATAGCCAACGGGTGCTTGTTGAAGCAGAACCCGTGTTGACTGTTGCACATCGGTGGCCGCGTTACTTGCCACTGTTACCGGAAACTTGGCAAAGGTATCAATATCCTCATTTTCAATGATTGGGGATTGTGCCACTTTTCTTGAGTGCAGGATCCGATTCGATAATCCTCGCAACAACCATCCTGATCCAAAACTGGCGATCGCACCTGAGAGCAGAAACAGTCCTGACACCGTATCCATAGCTCAACAGTCTCCTCCGTTATAGCTATGCTGCTTGCCTCATGCAGCGGTTATTTCTCAGGGGGAATCGGGCGGCAGACAAGGCAGGCCCAATAAGGGAGGCAACCTTTAGGCGACATCTCGTCTGAGCTATTCGATGCTGATGGTACTCACCTAACAGAAAGCCAGATGCAGTTTTAGCCATTCAGGCTAAGACCCCTTGTATTATCCGATGGTTTAGCGCATGCTCCAATAGCTCGCCGTCTTGTCCTAAAGGAACTGACGACGGGTACATTATGGCCCAATCAGATTAGCAAGAAAATATACAAAAAAGGCACCCAATGGGTGCCTTGCAAAACTTTTAGCAACTGCTAAAAGACTACTTCTATGGGTTCAAGAGGTTCTAGCGGACCTTAGCACCCCGATAGGTCAAACCTTCGATGTGCTGTTTGGCGGTGTTTTTGGCAACTCGACGAGATACCACTGCACCACGATAGTGACCAATGACTTCTTCAGTGAACTCGAGATTTGTTTGTGTAGGTTCGTAATCAGCACCACGATAGCGTAAGCTCATTTTTTCGCCTCCTAAGGACAACTGGTTGGTTGAGCATGAAGTGAAAGAGGCGCGTTCCTTCGGGGATTGCCCTACTTCCGTCCTTTCTCCAGAGACAGGAGCTTAGGATGAACGTCTTACTTTCTGTATTCAAATATACAGTTTTTCAGCTTTGTTGTCAAGAATGGGGAGCTTCGTTAATATTTCATGACAATGTCATCTATAACCTAGCAAAATTCCCACCAGCAACTGACTCGCAACTGGTGGGAATTTTGTTGGATTCTGGTCGGTTGACGTGTTGCTGGTGCTAGCTCCAGTCCTCACGGTTGCGACCTAAGTTTTGATAAGTGTCGGCTCGTTGATGGATGACCCTTGTTTTTTCGTAGAGTTCGTTTTCGGTTAAGTCCCAGTTCTTGAGCACCTTAGCCAAATCACGCTGAATATCGCGAGCCCCTGGAAATCCCTTGTAGCGAATAATGAAGCGGCCTAATTCGGCGAGATTATAGTCTGTGGGTTCTCCGGCTAGTAATTGGCTAACGATCGCGCGATCGCTCTGATATTGAGGATGCTCTTGATCTTTTTGATCAGTCATTGCGTGAAGGCGGTGGAAGAGTGGAGGGGTAGGAGTGTAGAAGAGTGGATGGGTAGAAGTGTAGGAGGGTGGATGGGTAGGAGGGGAAGGGTAGTGGGAGACTAGTCATACATACCTACTACCCTTCCACCCGTTGTGCTTAGACCTTGGCTGGAGCCTTAGTCCATTCTGTATGGTAGACGCCTTCTTTATCGACTCGCTCGTATGTGTGGGCACCGAAGTAATCCCGTTGAGCTTGAGTCAGGTTTTGAGGGAGGCGATCGCGACGGTAGCTGTCGAAGTAATCAAGGGAGGCACTGAAAGCTGGTACCGGCATCCCAACTCCAGCTGCCATGGCAATGACTTCCCGCCAAGCCGTCTGGCGATCCAGAATAGTTTGTTTGAATTCTGGGGCCAGAAGCAGGTTCGCTAAATTGGCATTTTCGTCATAGGCATGTTTAATCTTGCCGAGGAAGCGGGCTTTGATAATGCATCCACCTTTCCAGATGCGGGCAGTTTCACCCAAATTGATGCCGTAATCAAAGGTTTGGGAGGCTTTGCTGATCAGCGCCATTCCTTGGGCATAGGAGCAGATCTTAGAGCAATACAGTGCGTCCCGAATTTTGCTGATGGTCGCTTTAACATCGCCATCAAACTTGGGCGCAGGGCCGCTAAGTTCTTTGGAGGCAGCCACTCGCTCTTGCTTGATGGAAGACATAATCCGAGCGTTGACAGCAGCTGTAATTGTTGGGATGGCGACTCCCAGTTCGAGGGCATTCACAACCGTCCAACGTCCTGTCCCTTTTTGGCCAGCCGCATCCAAAATCATCTCGACGAGGGGGGCACCCGTTTCTTCATCCATATTGGTGAAGATGTCTGAGGTGATGTCAATGAGGAAGGAGTCTAGTTCATCGGTCGTATTCCATTCGGCAAATACCTCATGGAGCTGCTCGTGACTAAGACCTAGGACATTTTTCATCAGGTCGTAGGCTTCGGCAATGAGCTGCATGTCGCCATACTCAATGCCGTTATGGACCATCTTGACGTAATGGCCAGCTCCTCCGGGACCGATGTAAGTGACGCAGGGGCCATCATCAACCTGGGCCGCAATTTTGGTGACGATAGGCTCAATGGAGTCGTAGGCGGCTCTTGTCCCTCCAGGCATGAGGCTAGGACCATTGAGGGCTCCTTCTTCACCACCACTAACTCCCATACCGATAAAACGGAGGCCAGTGGATTCGAGTTCTTTAACCCGGCGTTCAGTATCTTCGTACAGCGAGTTACCGCCATCGATAATCATGTCATCGTCGTCAAGCAGAGGCTTGAGCTGGCCAATGACGGCGTCTACTGGGCCACCCGCTTTCACCATAACCAGAATGCGTCGGGGACGCTCTAGAGAGGATACGAATTCCTCTAGGGAGTAGGTGGCTTGAACATTTTTCCCTTGGGTCCGATTGGCGATGAAGCGATCAGTCTTATCGCGTGATCGGTTGTATACCGAAACGGGGAAACCGTTGCGTTCTACATTTAGGGCCAGGTTTTCACCCATGACCGCTAGGCCAATTACACCAAAACTCTGTGCCATAGTTGCAGTCTCTCTTATTGCCTAAGCTAACGACGGGGATGCTGGATAACGGGCTTGCCCTCAAACCGCGCTTGTTGAGTTGCTGATCAATGCACGTCCTCGGGCGTTGCTGATAATTGTGTTTAGGGTAGACAACTTTATTGGGGGGGGGATTTAACCCATAAGGTTTTCTTTGGAATATGGGGGGAATTGTGATGGAGTGATGAGGAAATCAGAGTACTCTGCGAGAAGGGCATAGCCCTACGGAATTCGGAGTTCAGGGGCGAGGCATTTGGAGAATCTCCTCTGGTAAATTTATCGAGATATTGACCCAAATGCCTCGCCTGTAAAGACAGGAAGAAGGGGATCAATGCATTTGGAGACGACGCGGTTATTGATTCGAGATTGGGATCTGGAGCAGGATGCGGAAGCAGCGATTGCCTTGTATGGTGATCCTGCCGTCACGCAATGGATTGGCGACAAATCGCTGGATACGACGGTTGAGGCGGTACAGGCACGACTGCAACGGTATCGCGATCGCACTGTGAACTTTCCTGGATTAGGTTGCTGGGCGGTGGAGTCTCGAGAGCGTCACGTCGCCATTGGGACAATACTCTTGATGCCGCTACCGGATAAGGCCAATGCACCGAGCGACGATATTGAGATTGGTTGGCACTTTTGCCGTGCGAGTTGGGGGTATGGGTACGCGACCGAAGCAGCCAGTGCGGTGATGACTTATGGGTTTGAGACGTTGATCCTCCCGGCTTTATATGCTGTAACCCTGCTGGATAACGCTCGTTCGGTGCGGGTCACCCAGCGTTTGGGGATGAGCGATTTGGGGATCAGTGATCGGTATTATGGGGGTTTTCGATTGCGGTTATTTCGTCGGCATGCAAATGATCCCGAGCCAGCGTCATAATGTCACCAGACGACTGTGCTGACAGCAATGAAGCGGTTCACCCAGCTTTTTCAAGAAATTGATGCGACGACCTCCACTAATGCCAAGGTTGCGGCCCTGTGTCGCTACTTTCGCGACGAGGTGCCTGAAAATGCCGTATGGGCGCTGTATCTACTGCTGGGTAAAACGCGACGCCGATTGGTGACTTCGCGCGTACTGCGGGATGTCTATCTCAACATTTCGGAGATTCCAGAGTGGTTATTTAAAGATTGCTATGCCCATGTCGGCGACTCAGCCGAAGTGATTGCCCTGCTATTGCGGGATACGCCTTTGCCAGGCCAATCGGCATCAGATGTCCCTTTGCATGAGTGGATGGAGAAAATTATTCCTCTGGTGAAGGCCGTTGCAACGGAGGAAGAACGCCACGAGTTGATTCTGTCTTGGTGGCGATCGCTGGATGATGACGAGATCTTTGTCCTCAATAAGGTTCTGACGGGAGCCTTCCGCGTGGGTGCTTCGGAGAAGCTGGTAATCAAAGGTCTTACTGCCGCATCGGGAATTTCGGAACCGGTTTTGGCCCATCGACTTATGGGCGACTTTGAGCCAACGGCAACCTTCTATGAAACCTTGCTGAGTAAAGCGGCTGTCGCAACGGCTCCAAGTCAGCCTTATCCCTTCTTTTTGGCGTCTCAAATTGATGAAGCTAAGTTTCAGGAAGAAGATCCGGCACAATGGCTGGCGGAGTGGAAATGGGACGGAATCCGGGCTCAAGTCATCAAGCGGGCTGATGAAGTATTCGTCTGGTCGCGGGGAGAAGATTTGGTGACGGAGCAGTTTCCTGAAGTGGTAGCTGCTTTCGAGCCCGTTCCGAATGGGCATGTGCTCGATGGTGAGATTCTTTGCTGGGAGGGCGATCGCCCCCTGAGCTTCAATCATCTGCAAAAGCGTCTAGGGCGGAAGCGGGTGACTAAAAAGGTGATGGCGGAAAACCCGGTGCAGTTTATTGCCTATGATCTGTTGGAGCATGAGGGTACGGACATTCGGGAAAAACCTTTGGGCGATCGCAAACATTTGTTGAAGGATCTGCTTAAGGCTCACCCGGATCCCCGCTTGAGGCAATCAGAACCGCTAGCATTTGCATCCTTTGAAGAACTGGCGGCCCTGCGTGCGCAGTCGCGTCAGCACGGGGCTGAGGGACTTGTCATCAAAGCCTTGGACAGTCCCTACCTGGTGGGGCGCAAGCGAGGCTACTGGTGGAAATATAAGGTCGATCCGATGACGCTGGATGCAGTTCTGATTTACGCTCAGGCGGGCAGTGGTAAGCGCGCCAATCTATTCACCGATTACACCTTTGCCCTCTGGAAGGACAAAGAATTGGTTCCCTTTGCGAAAGCCTATTCTGGCCTGGACAATACTGAAATTGAGACCCTGGATAAATGGATCCGCCGCCATACGACTGAACGTTTTGGCCCCGTCAGATCGGTTGAACCTGTTCATGTCTTTGAAATTGGATTTGAGGGCATTGCGGAATCAAAACGGCACAAGTCGGGGATCGCCGTACGCTTTCCTCGTATCCTTCGCTGGCGAACGGACAAACCCGTTGAGGAGGCTGATACCTTAGCCGCAGCTCATGAGTTGTTAAAGGGGTTAGAAGGGTAGATGCCAGCATTATCCTAGGGGTTCGCCGTGACTACGCTCTAATTTCGCTAGTTTGCTTAGAATTTTTCGTTCATTCCTGCAAGCATGGGGCATAATCAGCCGTAAACAATGCAATGGTTCACTCAGAAGCATTAGGCAGTTGCAGCTTTGGGCTACAGTCGCTAATCTCTGAGACGAGCGATCGCAGGACTCAAGCTACTGGTTTGGGGTACTGCTGGCCGCTCTGTTTGCCTGAAGAACCACTCAATCTCATTTTCTTCAGAGGGGATACGTTGATATGAAGGTCAAAGTAAAAAGTGACACCCTTTTCAAGCTAAAGCCCAAGATGTCAAGCGAGTTGACAGACTCTGAAAAGGTCTTTGTAAAGAATGGGACTGAATATGAGATTGAGTTCTACAGCGATGTGGGCAATAACCATCTGCGTTTAGAGCTGGCTAATGCCACCTTAGGCGATCAGAGAACATTTACGTGGTACGCCTATAAGCCTGACGTTGAGATTACAGGCTCAGGCGTTACGGCAAAGGTCGTCAGTGACACCTTGTTCAAGCTGCAGCCAATCCTGTCGACGGAGCTGTCGGCTAACGAGAAGATATTCGTGAAGAATGGGACTGATTTTGAACTTCAGTCCTATGCACCGGCTGCGAGCAATCACACACGATTGGCGATCGCGAATGCCTTTTTAGGACCTGAAAACCGCAATACGTGGTACGCCTACAATCCTGACATCACGATTTCAGGCCAAAAAATTACGCTCAAAGTAATTAGTGATACTTTGTTCAAGGCAAAGCCTGTGATGTCTAGCCAATTGTCTTCTGCGGATAAGGTGTTTGTCCCTAATCGCACGACGTTTGAGCTGCAATCCTACGCGGATGCAGAGGGGAACCATGTCAAGGTCGCTCTTTCGGGAGCCTTTTTAGGCCCTGAGAATCGCACAACTTGGTATGCTTTTGCCCCGGATATTGAAATTGAAGGCACTGATCCCGAGAACAAGCCGAAAGATTCCAATCCGGTTGAGAAGCCCAAAGCTAACAGTAACGACCGAGGCATTGCACTGCGATTTCCTGGGTTTCAAGGTGTGTATTATACGAACAACCCCATCCTTTCAGGCGGTAACTTCACCTGGGGTGAGGCTACTCACGGAGGAACCCGCATCCCGGTCAGTTCCGATGTTGTGTATGGCATGATCCGCATTGCTGAGGCATTGGAAGAAATTCGTACAATGTTTGGCAGTCGTCCGATGCAAATTAATTCTTGGTATCGCGATCCGGTGACCAATGCTGCTGTCGGGGGTGCCAGTATGTCACGGCACTTAACCGGCGATGCGGTTGACTTTGTGATTCAGGGTTTCCATCCTTATGATGTGTTTGCTGAGCTGGATTACTGGTGGGGTTCTCGCGGGGGACTGGCTAGCTCCACTGTCTTTACCCATATCGACGCTCGTGGCTATCGTGCTCGTTGGGACTATGGGTATTAGCAGGAACCTGGAACTCTAATTAAGCGACAATCTATATTGAGTCCTGACAATTCAAGTTGGCTTCAGGATTAATGTTGATTAGGGGGAGAAAGGCGTGAATTTAGCTCGGTCGATGACGATCGCGGCCAGTGGTTTGAGTGCAGCGTTCATGATGCTGGCTGTGCCACCCCAAGCCATCGCAAATGCTACCGCCTCAGGCACACAATCGCTGCTAGCCCCTCAGCCGGTTGACGGTGCCGATACTGTTGTCTCCCAACGGTTGCTAGACTGGCCCGCAGCGGAGCCCGTTTTGCCAGAGCCGTCCGTACGGCTAGTCATTCGGTTGAGCGATCGCCGCGTTTATGTTTACCGAGGTGATGCCTTCGAAACCAGCTTTCCGGTTGCGATCGGGCGCTCTGGTTGGGATACCCCAACGGGAGAATTCCGAGTATTTTCAATGCTGGAAGATCCAGGCTGGACAAATCCCTTCACCGACGAGGTCTTCCCCCCTAGTCCAGAGAATCCTTTAGGTGAGCGCTGGATCGCGTTCTGGACAGATGGGACCAATCAAATTGGCTTCCACGGTACACCTAATCGTGATTCGGTGGGGCAGGCCGCATCCCACGGTTGCATCCGTCTTTACAATGAAGACGTTCGCGAGCTGTATCAACTGGTTGGAATTGGGACACCTGTTACCGTTGAACCCTAAGTAAGGGATCGGCTTGAAAATAAAGTACCTGTACAAAGTAGTAGAAAGATAGAAGGGTGAAGGGGATATTATCTTTGCGCAATTTCCTGAAACAGAAATTTTGAATACTCTGCGAGAAGGGCATAGCCCTACGGAATTCGGAATACTCTGCGGAAAGGGTATGACCCTACGAAATTCGGAATACTCTGCGAGAAGGGCATAGCCCTATGGAATGCGGAATTTCCGGCCCTATAATCTGTTCAACTGAACAGCATTGCCCCTTACTTTCAGAAATAAAGGCAATACCTGTTGTAGAAGAACATGTGCTTTGTGCACAGAGGATAGTTGCATAAAAACTTAATTGTCATCTCCGATTCCCGCAGCGTTAATGCGAAGAGGTGCAGCCAATTTTAAAGGTTTGAAGCAATGCCTAGATGAATCATTACTGAAATAAACACATCGTATTTTGAGCGCGATGAATCAATTAAAAATGAGATGGCAATGGCTAATTCGGGCCTGTGTTTTAGCGATGGTTACAGGGACTTTTTCCTGCCAGTTCAGAGATTCTGGTTTAAGTCGTGCCGAACAAATACCGGAAGACTTTTGGGAAGCAATCTGGGCTGAAGATGCGGATGCTGTTGAAGGCTATTTACAACAGGGGATAGATCCGAACATGATGCTTTGTGGATCTGAGGTAGACGTGGCTAATGGTATGCCGAACACAACGGCAGACTGCCAAACGATTTCTCAACCTCTTTTGCACCAGCTAATCACGTGGCCCAATACCGCTGATCCAGAGATTATTGATGTGCTGATTGAATATGGCGCGGATGTTAATGGCCAAAACATGAATGGAGAAACTTTGTTGCATGTTTTGGCTGGACGACTACCGATTCCAGAAGAGTGGGTCAGTAAAGTTGGGATAACACTGATTGCACATGGAACTGATGTCAACCTGCGCGACCAACAGGGAAGAACGGCCTTGGAAATTGCTCTATGCTCAGAGACTCCTAGCAACCGTTTGGTGACCCAACTGGTGGCCCAACTGGTGGACAGTGGAGTCGATATTGAGGCAATGAACCCGCAATCAATTTGTGATGCGACGCTCTTACATTTGGCAGCTAAAACGAACAATCCTGCATTGGTAGAAGTTGCCCTGGCCCAAGGTATTGCCATCAATGTCACTAACGATAAAGGGCAAACCCCCTTGCATTACTTAAGGGGAGCAGCCGTGGGAGAACTCTTAATTGCGCAGGGCGCTGACCTGAATGCCAGAGACACGGCAGGCCATACGCCCCTAGAAGCAGCTATTTGCCTTCATAGTGGGTGGACGCCCTTGAAATCTGAGGTCATTGCCTTCTTGCTAGCAAGCGGAGCCAATCGTCAACCAATACCTCTGGATGTGGGGTGTGGTCCTTTGTTAGCCCAGGCCATTGGGAGTGACTCAGTTGAATTGGTCGAGGTTGCGATCGCCAACGGCAGTGATATTACGGTCAAAGACCAAGCGGGGCAAACCGCGTTACATCTTGCAGGGCGCTTCAATGCCACTGATGTTGCAGCTTTCCTGATATTGCAGGGAAGCAATATCAATGCGGTTGATGATCAAGGCTATACCCCGCTGCATATGGCGGCTATTCATCGGAATCTGGAAGTTGCTCAGGTGCTCCTTGATCAAGGCGCAAATATCAAGGCTCTCGATGAAGATGGCCACACGCCTTTGTATGAAGCACAGAATCCTTTCTGGGATGCAAATTTGCAGGACCTTGATCCTGAAACCACTCAAGCACTTGTCAATCTACTCCAACAATTCGAGAGTGCCTTGTAGAAATGAGGATTTTCTTTGATACGGAATTCACGGGACTTCATCAGAATACGAGGCTGATCAGTATGGGGCTGATTACTGAAGATGAACGGACATTTTATGCTGAATTTAATGATTACGATGAAACTCAACTGAATGAGTGGTTACGCGAAAATGTAGTGCCTTATTTGCAATTTAGGGAAGCCAATACTGTGATGCCTGAGCTGAATCTAGAGCATCACAAAATGAAAACAAATCGCTCGGCCGTGGCGAAAGTATTAGCTGCTTGGCTAGCGCAGTTTGAATCGGTGGAGATGTGGGCCGATTATCCAGCCTATGATTGGGTTTTGTTCTGTGACCTATTTGGTGGTTCGTTTCGTTTGCCTCAGGGGATTGGCTACAATCCGTTTGATGTTGCAACGCTCTTGAAAATTGCTGGAATTGATCCGTATGTTGATAGAAAGGTCTTTGCTGGTTTGTCTGCGATGAATCTCCATAATGCTTTAGACGATGCTAAGTTAGCAAAAAAATGCTATGAGAAAGCGATCGCGCGACTAACACTCTAAACCCCAAGCTATCGCCAGAATACAGCTCTATTAGAGTTGCGCCTAAATAGATTCCTGTATACCCTTCTACCGACTATCAACTTAAGGTAGGAAACTGGGGTGGTGAAAGAATACTCTGCGAGAAGGGCAAAGCCCTACAGGAGCTAGGAGCTAGGAGCTAGGAGTTAGGATCTAGGAGTTGGGGGGGGACTGGATTCCAGTTCCTGACTCCCTACTCAGCCGGTATTTCCCGGCTTAAATTACACGCCTGATTAGGCATGCGGTTTGATAACAATTCCAGATAGCAGAAGGGCATCACCACAGGCCAAAACATGCAGGCGATAACCAGTAACATTAGGTTTAACGAAGTTCTATCGTCCTGTTCTAGTCTGCACCAGATGCCTTGGTACATTCTCCCAAGCCACACACCATAACTGAGGTACAGACCCATTAAGACAGCAGCGATTGAGTAATGAATGTTCATAACAGTGTAGGATTTTGAGCGATCGCAAACTTTTCAAGAGGATGTATGTCTGGGTGCATACGGGTTATTCAATCCGTCTAAACTTGCCGATCTTGCGCCCGTTGCTGACTGAGTTGATACTTTTGGAAGCCTTCGCATAATAGCGATGGGGGATGCCTCATACGGTCACACGTGAGTGCATTGGTCAGGGGATTGTGTTGTCTTTGGGGCAGGAGGTTCCATTGTTTCGACTGGGTGCGTTTGCAATTATTTTTGATGAACATCAGCGAGTCCTTTTATGTCATCGCTGTGATTTTGACGCCTGGAATTTGCCCGGTGGTGGCGTCGAAACTGGCGAATTACCCCCAGAAGCGGTGATTCGAGAAGTCAAGGAAGAAACCGGTTTGGACGTGGAGGTAGAACAGCTTGTCGGTATCTATGGCAAGACTGACAAAGATGAATTGGTATTTGCGTTTCGTTGTCAGATCATTGGGGGACGGCTTACGGCGACTGCAGAGGCGGATGAGAGCCAGTATTTCAGACTAGAGCATTTGCCCATCAATACGATTCCCAGCCACGTGGAAAGAATTCACGATGCGTTGAAACTGAGTGATACCCCTATTTTCTGCCGACAAGTGTCGCCCTCAATCCAGGCGCGGCTTGCGCAACTGCAAGGTTGACGCTCTGGTCAGACGCAGTGTCGAGCGACCCGACGATGCACTTTACGAGTTTGATCTGATGGCGCTGCTCCACCTCTCGCTTTCCCACAGAACCGGGTGTTCCTGGCAGGATAGAGAAGAGCCAGTGTAGAGGCGAAAGCGATCGCACCCATGAAAAAGCTACTGATTACCGGATTATTGGCATTGCTCTGCTGGTCAAGTTTGACTTTGTACGGACGGGCTGAGATCGGGGACATCCGTTTAGAGTCACGGGTGGGTCGCTTAGAGTCGCAGATATCACGGATACAGTCACAACTTACTCAACTGTCATCAAGGATTACAGGAACCGAGCAAGCGATTCCGAGTTCATCGGTACCTATCTCGCCCTTTCCCGATGACCCAACCCCCGAAGAACAGTTTGATAATCTCGCAACGCTAGCGATCGAATTAAAACTCCAAGTCCGTGAATTGGAAGAACGTGTTAGTCAGTTAGAAGCTACTTCTGGAGAATCCTCCTAGACAATTGTCGCCAAGGAGTATGCCAAAGCAGCAGGGAAAGGTTTTGCCAAAGCCGCATACATTCCCATGAATTGCAATTAAACCCGACCCTGACCATTAAAAGACACACTGGATGAAACTTGTATTCCACCCCCTGCAACAGGAACAGGCACGACTCATGTTGAACTGGCGATATCCTCCGCCCTACGATCGCTACAACTTTGATACCGATATTCCTCAAGCGACTCTACAGTATCTACTAGACAGCCAAAATGCTTTCTATGCCATCTTGAACCCTCAAACAGAACTCAAAGGTTTTTGCTCTTTCGGGCCAGATGGTCAAGTACCTGGAGGGGCTTACCCGGACAACGCCCTTGATATTGGCATGGGTATCCGGCCCGATTTAGTTGGGCAGGGACATGGCAAGCAATATGCTGAAGCTGTCGCTAACTATGGGGTAACTCGGTACAATACCCAACGGTTGCGGGTCACGATCGCAGCCTTTAACCACCGGGCACAGCGCGTGTGGCAAGGCTTAGGATTTTTGCCTGTAGAGAGGTTTGTCAAAGCCAACAGTGAAGAAACCTTTGTCGTGATGACCCGTGCCGTGTAATAAGCATTCTGAGATGGCGCTTTTAACAAAACTAACTCGCAAGTTCCTAACCTGGTTACCAGAACTGAGGCGCGAAATCTGGATTTTAGCGGCAGGGCAGCTCTTACTGTATATCGGGCAGGGGTTTACGCTGGTCTATGCTTCTATCTACTTTGTGAACGAGTTGGGCTTTTCACCCACTCAGGTTGGTTTAGCGCTGGGAAGCGGTGGCATTTCGGGCACGCTGGGGCGGTTCTGGGCCGGTAATGCGGTGGAATCCAAGCGGCTGGGACGTCGAGGAACGCTATTGCTGGCAGCGGCGATCGCGGCACTGGGAAGCTTTTCCTTAGCTTTTGCCTATACCTTTCCGCTGCTGATTGCGGGCAATATGCTGCTCGGGCTGGGCATCAGCCTCTATTGGCCCGCCACGATGGCAGCCACGATTGACCTGACCGAACCCGAACACCGCACGGAGGCGATCGCCCTCACGCGACTGGCCGATAATCTGGGTTTAGGGCTAGGCGCACTGCTAGCCGGACAATACATTGCCATGTCTGGTAGCTATCCACTGTTATTCATCTGCAAAGGCGTAACCTATTTGGTGTTTGCGGGGGTGATTTTTCAGCTGATTGCGGAGACTCGTCCCATTCCCCAAGCCCCCATTAATATGTTGAAAAATTGGCGGCAGGCGTTGAGCGATCGCCACCTCGTTACCTACCTGGCGGCGAACCTGTTTTTCACCACCTATACGGCTCAACTCAGCAGCACGCTACCGCTATATCTGGCCAACTTTATCCCTGCCGGTAACACTGAAACCGGCTTTTCAGAGCAGATCATCAGCTATTTCTTTGTTTGGCATGCGGCCCTCAAAATTGCGCTACAGCTACCGATTACCCGCTGGTTGCGCCCTTTCTCGCATATAACAGTCCTTCTTACATCACTGGGGTTATGGAGCTTTGGTTTGCTCTCAATTTGGCTGATAGGATTTGTGTCGAATTATGCTCTGCTCGTGGCGCTGATGGCATTTGCCTTGATTGCCCTGGCTGAGATTTTCTATGGTCCTACCGCCTCAACCCTAATAGGCGATATCGCGTCGGAACACTTGCGTGGGGTTTATTTCGCCCTGGATTCTCAATGCTGGGCTATTGGTTTTTTGATTGGTCCGGCTCTGGGGGGATGGGCCTTGGATCATCCCGATGTTTTGGGGACAAATATTTGGCTGGCGCTGGTGTCGAGTAGTGCGATCGCGGGGACGATCCTGTTGCTTCTCCGAGGGCAGTTGGCCAAGGATATCCCTTCCTCGGAAAAGGCTCTGTAACTACTGATTGGGGTAAGGGTGGAGATACAGATGGATCCGCAGATGACGCAGATGACGCAGATGATGTAGATGGATTGGCAGATGGATCCGCAGATGACGCAGAGACGTAGATGGATTGGCAGATGATGCAGATGATGTAGATGGGGCCGCAGATGACGCAGAGACGTAGATGGATTGGCAGATGATGCAGATTGAAAGAAACAGCAATGGGGCAGTTTAGGGCATAGAAAAGTAATCAGGGCGTTAACGATGACCACCCCAAATCTGCGTATGTCAGCGAAATCTGCGGATCCCCAAACCTACGCCATCATTGGTGCAGCGATGGCTGTTCACCGTACCCTAGGCAATGGATTCCTGGAAGCCGTCTACCAAGAAGCCCTCCAACTTGAATTCCAAACCCAACAAATTCCCCACAAACGCGAAAAGCATCTCCCTATCTACTACCAAGGCATCCGCCTCAAAACCGTTTACCGCGTTGATTTCCTCTGCTACAACAGCATCATCGTTGAACTCAAAGCCCTCCACCAAACCAGCGGCACCGAAGACGCCCAAGTCATCAACTACCTCCGCGCCGCCAACCTCCCCAAAGGACTTCTCCTCAACTTCGGTACCTCCAAACTAGAATATAAACGCCTCATCTGGACCCACTCCACCCCCTCATCTGCGCCATCTGCGGATCGCGAATCCCAATAACAAACGACTCCTGTGATTCTTATCTCATCCTCTCATCTGTGCCATCTGCGTTATCTGTGGATCGAATATCTCCCCAGTAGAAACCACCTAAGGACAGTGTCATCAAAACCCTCAATGACATTCTGCAAAGCCAGCGTCCCAATCTATAACTCATCACACGGGATGGCTTCGAAGCCTTCGTTGCCCTCAACCTCTACATGACAGGAATATTCCAGAGTGCCTTCGCCGCGATTGTTGACTACACGATTATCGCTGCCGCCGCTACTGGCCCGAGCCAAAATTCCACTCGTCAAAACATTCTCCGCAATCGTGACATTGCTCATCGTGCTGGGGGCATTGTTGGTGTCGGCATTGACATAAACCGCCGGGAATCGCAAACTCGGCCAATTCACTTCATTGTTAGAAATTAAGACCTGACTCACATCGGGGATCTTATAAATGCCGATGTATCCTCGTCCCTGGTTATGGCGAATCGTCGCGCCTTGAATACTGGTGCCACCGCAGCACTGCTGAGCCAGAATACCTTCCCCATCCGTGCTGAAGTACTGACTCTCCATAATCCGATGACGATAGACCTCGTAGGTATTGCCGACAATGACAACATCATGGCCGGACCAGTCAATGCCACGATTTTCAAACGTCATCGAGCCTTTGGGTTGCCGTTGTCCCTTGGGGTTTGTCCACGCAATCTTTTCAGCCTGATCATGAATTTCGTTATCGCGAATTTCCAGACCCTGACCCGAGGCGTGAATTCCCACTCGCATGGTTTTAAACACCCAGTTATCGCGAATAATAATTCCTTCGCGGAATAGCCCCGGTTCGGCTGCTGCACTCCGGGCATATTGGAACCCGCCCGGTTTGGAGCGGTTGACCACAATGCCATAGTGATCGGTATAGCTGAAGGGGACACGATCGCCCTCAGCATAGGTCACCAGCGAATCTTGGCTTTTTTGTGACTGCACCACATACCCCGGCTGCCCATAGGCATCGGTAATTGCATCATTAATGCGGTTGTTGGCAATGAGCGCATCGGCTTGAACCGTCAACCGTAGGTTTGCCGCAAAGCGACTGGAAAATCTAGCCCAGAGTGGCTGAAAATCTGGGTTGGGGACCTCTGCATCCGGCTCAGCCACGTTGTTGCTACGAATCCCAAAAATGAGCCGCTGGGCCATGGTACCAGTGTCGGGATTGCCTGACAGCGCGATCGCTCCCCGATTAATATCTAAAAATACCAATCCCTGATGGCTATTGGTATCCGGCGATTGACTGCGGATTTGCTTAAACGCCGTATCGTTAGGAGTCCCACTGTCCGTGAATGTCGGTTCATACTGGGGAAATGCCAACTGAGTCAGCGGCTGAAACCCCTCGCTTTTGGCATCGAGTATCGGTCCAGCCTCGCCTCGCACCACAATGCCATCACCCAAGAGCAAATCCCGATCAAATCGATAGGTACCCTCAGGCAAATAAATTGTGCCTCCACCGGCTGCGATCGCCGCTGCCTGCGCCGCCTCAAATCGTGCCTGATCCGAGGCCCCATCATAGTCCTGGATATTAAACACACAGTGCCACGGTAACTCATTCACCCAAGCGGGTGTGGCTTCTCCATAAAAAGCTTCCACGGGGTTATCCGTCGGCCCCCCCGACTCACTACCACACTCTGAAACAGGGACCGCTGCTGTTACCTCAGTCGGTAAAGTCACGCTGTCAGAAGGTGTCTCCACCGACGACGATGCGGTTAATCGCGAGCCCACACACGCAACTCCAGTGGTGGTTACCATCATTAAAACAACCAGCAACACCCATCGCCGCGATCGGCTCCAGAACCTTCCGAAGAACTTGCTCTGCGGGATAATCATGGCTTTCTCCCAGCCTTTCAGCAGGTAAAGTCGCAGTGTGAAATAACTAATCAGCCCTGTAGGATGCAGCGTTTTTTACTGTTTTAGCAAATGTGGAAGGGGAGTGCTCCAAACGCTTCGCCCGGATGATCAACCCATCACCAATCATCAACTACTGATCACTGACTAACCACCAGCCCACAGCAAAAAACTAATACGTTGCCTGTAACCGACTGAGCAGATATTCTCCTGACTTAACTGGCGGATACTTCGGTGGATTATTTTCGCCATGACAGGTGGGGAGGCAGGTGATTTCGGCATCGGCATCGGGCTGACAGAAAAAGGCGATGGAGTAGCGATCGCGCTTTGCATTTTCCCCTTGAGGTAACCCAACGCGGTGCTGAGTGGAGCGAAAGACATCATTGCTCCAGCGTGCGGTAAGGTCCCCCGTATTGACCAAAATAGCACCAGGAATTGAGGGGGCGGCAATCCATTGGCCGTTAGCCTGCAGCACTTCTAGACCACCCACCTTGTCCTGAAACAATAGCGTTAGCGTCCCGTAATCAGAATGTGCACCGGCCCGGATCTGCCTGGATTTGGGTATGGCTGTCAGAGGGGGATAGTGTAGCAGGCGCAAAGTGTAGTTGTGGGTCGTATGTTTGGCTGCAATGAAGTCTTCGGGTATGGCAAGGGCGATCGCAAAGGCTCGAAAAACCTGGGCTGCTGTCGCTGTGCAGATGTTGAAGAACTCGGTGAACGTCGGACGAAATTCCACCGGTTCCTGAGGCCAGCGATTGAGGGCTAGTTCGGGCGCGATCGCAGCCGTTGTTTCCGAACTCACTTCTTTGCCCAAGTTAAAGGCTTCCTTGAGATCCCCTGGTTGAGTTTCATCGAGTCGCTCACGTTCCAGTTCTACATATCCTCGATTGCTAAACTTGTTACTCCAGGCAAGCCTTTGTTTTGTCGCTAGTGGTTGACTGAAGAATTGCTGTGACTGTTCAAAAGCCTGGTCAATTTGCGATTGTGGAATACCGTGGTGGATCAGGTACAAAAATCCCACTTCATGGCAAGCTCGGTAAATATCGGCAGCGACCCCCAACTTTCCCAGTGGATCCTCTGTCAGAAATGCGGAAAAGTCGATCAGCGGAATCTCCGCCCCCGCTGCAACCATCATGGGTAAACCCTCCAGTACGGAAGAACTGTATTTACCTTTCAGCCACCGCTGATGCCATTGGTTTACGCCTCAACGGATTGTTTTGTCAGTATTCGTCATTACGATTCACTGAAATTGCGTGGATATTGGCGGTGTCAACTTAGGGTGGGGAATTGGGGTGACGACGGAATTTAGGAGTCAGGAGTCAGGAGTTAGGAGTCAGGAGTCAGGAGTCAGGAGTTAGGAGTCAGGCGTCAGGCGTTATAGCGAATCTGAATAGCTAACTCCCGTAATGGAAAATAGGTGATACCTGTAAAGGTGCGCTCAATGAGGGGGTGGGTAAACTGGATTGAGTATTAGGCGCGATCGGCATCATGAAGATGGCGGCAAAGTCAAAGTCAAAATTGATAAATTGTTGGCCCCTCTAAATGTCTCCAAATTCTATAAAAACTCTTGTCTATAGACAGATCTGCTAGATCTGCACTCAATATAGAGTTGTCTATAAGTATCAACTTAGGCCAGGAAATTTTGGTGAACGAGAATTCTGGCTTCGACGTTTGGCTGAACTTGTGTCGAAGTCTATATTCTGGCTTCTTACCTGACCAGGGTTTTCCCAACTTAAGCCGATACCTTTTCTTTATCGATAAAGCAAGTTGGGCTAGCATCTATGAAGTGGGCAAAGGGTCGACGTAGCACGAATGTTGAAGACCGTCGTGGCCAGCGGATGTCGCGGGGTGTCGCAGTTGGTGGTGGTGGCCTGGGGATGCTGGTCTTAGCGCTAGTGATATTTCTTCTAGGTGGCGACCCAATGGTGGTTCTACGGCAACCGGTCGATACGCCTGTACAGACCCCAACGGCACCCAGACCCGCGAATGAAGATGAATTGGCCGAGTTCGTCTCGGTTGTCTTGGCTGATACTGAAGATACCTGGAATACGCTGTTCCGCGAGCAGTTTGGGGAAGATTACCCCGAGCCCACATTGGTCCTATTTACGGGGCAAGTAGACTCTGCGTGCGGTTTTGCTCAAGCGGCGATGGGGCCGTTCTATTGCCCAGGGGATCAGAAGGTCTACATTGATCTGAGCTTCTATGACGATCTCAAAACGCGACACCAGGCTCCTGGAGACTTTGCCCAAGCCTATGTCATTGCCCATGAAGTAGGTCACCATATCCAGAACGTTACCGGTATTTTGGGTCAGGTCCAACAGGTTCAGCAGCAAGTAAGTCAAACCCAAGCCAATCAGCTATCGGTACGACTTGAGTTACAAGCAGACTGTCTGGCCGGGGTCTGGGCACATCATGCTGACAAGGCTCGCAACATTCTGGAGCAAGGCGATATTGAAGAAGCCCTCAATGCGGCTAGCGCTGTCGGAGACGATCGCCTGCAGCGCGAAGCTGGTCACCACATTACGCCGGATTCCTTTACTCACGGGAGTTCTGAGCAGCGAGTTCGCTGGTTCTCTACCGGTATCCAAACGGGTGATATGAACCAGTGCGATACGTTAGATGTGGCTAATCCTTAGGGAATTTCTCGCAATACAGATCGAAATACAGATATTGCTGTTGGCCGGTGCCGGTGCCCAAGGCCCAAAACCCAAGGCTCCGATCAGGTGATTTCCTGTTTCGCGATCGCCTCAGTATAGGGAAGTTGTCTGCTCAAGCGCTTTGGCTACAGTTCCCCAGCCTGACGGGCCGCCCCAATTAATCCCACCCGGGCATTGAGGATAACGTGGACTGGGATGTCCTGCAGCAGTTTGGTCATGCGACCTTTATGGGTAAAGGCGTCCAGAAATCCTCCTTTGTCAATTAGGGGGATATTTTTAGCGGCAATGCCACCCGCGATGTAAATTCCCCCATAGGGCAATAGTTTTAAAGCCAAATTGCCAGCTTCCGCGCCATAGGCACCGATGAAAATCTCCATCGTTTCCTTAGCAAGACTGTCGTCGTCTTGCTGGGCGGCACGCGAAATGGCTGCGGCTGCATCTACCGTTTTGGGGGTAACACCGGCTTCTTTTTCCCAGGTGCTGACGGCTTCTGCGAGTTCAGGCGACTCCTGACCAATCCCGCGATCGCGCAAAAACTGATAGATCGCGACAATCCCCTGTCCCGAAACTACCCGCTCTGCTGACACACGCGTAATTTGGTGTTTATCACGCAGGTATTTCAGCAGTTGGAACTCCAGTTCTGACCGGGGCGCAAAATCCGCATGTCCCCCTTCTGACGGAAACACAACGGCTTTTCCCGCTTGACGCATCAGAAAACCTTGTCCTAGCCCTGTGCCTGCCCCAATGACTGCAATGGGGGCTGTTTCGCTGTATTTGCCGGACTGTAAAGTATGGAGGTCTCTGTCCTCAAGGCCGGGAATGCCATAGCCAATGGCTTCAAAGTCATTGATCAGAGTGGCGTTATCGAGGTGCAATTCCTTTGCTAGGCGATCGCCTTTTAGATCCCAGGTTAGGTTCGTCAGCTTGGACGTATTGTTGAC
>JBCBTQ010000043.1:0-31995 GCA_039818605.1 Cyanobacteria bacterium J06639_14
AAGTAGCTGCTGTGCATGCAGGGTGGCGAGGCACTGCCCTCAGAATTGTGCCGGAAGCTATTCACCAGATGCAAGCACAGGGTAGTCGGTTGCCCAATCTGCGGGTTGCAATGGGACCCGCGATCGCGGGTGAGGTTTATCAGGTGACGACTCATGTCGCGGTCGAGATTGGGCGATCGCTGCCGGATGTAGCCGATAACGATGAGACTTTGCTAGCGAAGTTGCAGGCCATGGAGGTGCCGCCCGTTTTCCCGGATCCTGAACCGGGTCGGATCCGGCTGGATGTGCGACGGATCAATGCACTCCAGTTGATTCAGTTAGGGTTAGACGCGGAACAAATAGCGATCGCGCCTCATTGCACTTATCAGGAAGCGGAACGCTTTTTTTCCTATCGTCGAACACGTGAAAAAAAGGTGCAATGGTCCGGTATCGTCAGCACTTAAGCTGAGTCGGGCGATCGATCTGAGGTATTAAAGCGCTTGTACAAGGCCGTGTAAGGGGGGAAGAGCGTCAAAGTTTAAGCGAGGTGAATTTGTCTGCATCCCATCTGTTCACGCCATATCAGCGATTGCTGTGACCCTGGCATCTATGGCTCGGCAACCGGATCCGATGTTGATTCTGGAGTTTCTTGGGTGGAGGCTGGAGAGCGTCCATTTTGATTGACGGCGTTGTTGTTGGCGTTCGATATTGATGCGCCTGTACCATTGGTGTCGGGTGCCTTGGTTGTGGTTTCCGACGTTGTGGTTTCCGACGGTGGCGGCGGTGGTGGTGCTTCCTGGACACGAGCTGGCAACGGGACTTCTTCCACTGCTGGGAGCGTTTCCACATTCAGGCGAGTGGGACGACTTCCTCCCGATAAGCGCTGCAATAGCTTTGGTTTGGGGTCGTGCAAGAGGTAAATAATGCGATCGCCGACTTGCCAATCATCTTCTTGGAGTGTGATGCGTATGCGCTCGTCCCGCTTCACCAAAAGTGGAATCAGTTCGCCACTGCGCATTAAGGCCCGGAGGTGAGCACGTTGCATGAGTGCCCCCTTAGCCCTGAGAAGCGTTTCTCCTAAACGAACAGTCCCTTCGTTGAGATAGTTATTCCAGGTTTTCAGAGGCATGCTCAGAAAGGACGTTTGCGAAGAAGAAGAAGATTTGGATCCTGATGCTCCTTTCTTCGTCGCCATCTTCTTGTTGGTGTTTTCCTCAACACTATTTTTTTCAGGCAAGATCGATACGATACGAGGTGACTGAAACTCTTCTTGAGCTTGTTGAGCGATGACTGTGTTGACATCGCCGTTGTTGGTGATTGCCAAAAGCGTATTGGCTGTGGCCAGCCCCGCTTCTTCTAACACCTCAACCTCGAGAGCACTATCGACAAAAACCGGAATGTTCTCTTGCAAGGCTTGTTCACAGGCGGCGGCCTTGGTATCAATCAGGGCAACGGATTCACCACTCTCCTTAATCAGTCGTGCAATCAGTAGACTCAGGGGATTGCAGCCGACAATGACAGCCCCAAACCCATCCTTTTGCACCGTGACACCTAAGAATTTTGCCAAGAGGCTGGCGGTTAACCCTTGGGAAAGGACCGTAATAATAATGGTCAGGAAAACCAGCGCTTTAATAGCATCTCCCCCACTGATGCCCCGCTCGGTTAATAAAATGCCAAATAGAGAAGCTACTGAAGCTGAAACAATACCGCGTGGTGCAATCCAACTGAGGAAGATTTTTTGCTGCCAATTGAGGTCACTTGAGGCCGTGCACAACCAAATATTGAGCGGGCGAATTACCAGCATCAAGACCAGAACGGTAAAAAGCGCACCTCGACCCAGGGCAAAAATACTCGCGATCGAGAGATCCGCCGCCAGCAGAATAAAGAGTACTGAGACTGCCAGGATTGTCAGCTGCCCCTTAAAGCGTCTCAAGAGCCGTTCGTCCGGTACTGACAATGCGCGCACCACAAGGCCTGCAACAACAGTTGCCATGAGTCCTGACTCGTCGCGAATTTCCTGAGCGATGCCGTATAGGCCCCAGAGACTTGCCAAAACGACCAAGTTCCGGAGTTCTTCAGACAAAAACTGAGCTCGTTTCAGAAACAGCCCTAGAACGGTGCCTCCCACTGCGCCAATTAGGGCTCCAATCCCTAAGCGAACTGCCAAACCACTAATAATCAAAAGGGGATCGGCATCGCCATTGAGGATAATATCGAGAACAACCACAGCTAGAATTGCTCCAACTGGGTCAATCAATACGCCTTCGCCCTCCAGGATGGTGGAAACTTTGCGATCGACTCTGACCTGACGCAGGAGCGGGTTAATCACAGTAGGCCCCGTCACTACGACCAACGAGGCATAGAGAAAGGCTAGCGACCAGGGAAACTCTCCGAGCCAGTGGGCCGCCATTCCACCCCCCACCAACGTGACGAAAACACCGGTTGTCACTAAATTACGGAGACTGTCTGAAACCTGGCCTAACTCTTTGAATTCGAGGCTGAGACCGCCTTCAAACAGAATCAACGCCACACTCAAAGAGACCACGACTTCCAGACCAATGCCAAGCTCTTGCGGGTGTAGCAACCCCATGACATCTGGCCCTAAGCCAATGCCGAACAAGAGCAAGAAAATGATACTGGGAACTTTCAGGGACTCAGCAATGACCTGGGCGGTAATTCCGGCTACGACCGTGAGAACAATCTGAATTGTGATCTCAAACGAGGTGGTTTCCATAGGCGGTGCGCTAACCGGGCAGCGAAATAGCTACCTGAGGCCATCGCCAAGACGATAGCCAATCAAATACGGCCAGACAAGTACCGTAAATACGCAACCCAAACATATTTGGGCCATTGAAACTGAGTACCTTCTGGATCTGGCAGCACAGGTGTACGATGTCGCTGCCGTTCCCTGATGGGTAACGGTAATTGGGAGAATTAATATTACCTACGAAGCCACGGTTCACCCGAATCCCCTAGTTCTGAACTCGCAAACAACTGAAGGCAGGGGTTCCTCTGTCTTCAGCGTACCGTCACGTAACCTTGGTTCGTTACTTTCTAGATGAACCCGAACCCTGCCGCACATGCAAAAAATGCTTCAGGCAATGAGCCTACTCGACTCCGATAAGGCTAGGCATTCCATTTACCATAACACTTGATCCCCAAAGGGGACTCAGTAGCAATCATCTGATCCCACTCGATGAATGATTCTCTCATCATCGGTTGGGATGGATGTCAGTAAATTTTCTGATTAAGGACGCAACAGTAGGTAGTACAGATGCCCCTGTGTGTTGATCTGCCCTGCTTGTTCTCCAGCTGCATCGCCACTGCCCACAAAAATATCAACTCGTCCTGGTCCTTGAATCGCTCCACCTGTGTCTTGGTTGAGGACATAACGGGTAATGGGCTGAGCTTGCCAATTACCTGCAGCGCCTCGATCAGGAAAATCCAGCGCAATGAGTGCGAGTGCGCCAGGGGGCATCAAAGTTTTATCCGTGGCAATGGAGCGACCTGCTGTCACAGGAACAGAAAACGTGCCTGTCGGGGGACCTCCTGCTGTTTCACGAAAGAAGACAAACCGATTATTGCGGGGCAGATAGTCATCTAACTCTTCTGGATCAGCTGCAAAGTGGGCCAACAATCGCTCCAAGGTCAGCTCTGCTGCGGGAATTTTGCCATCCTGGATGAGCTCACGCCCAATGCTGGTGTAGGGATACTCGGTGCGCCCAGCATAGCCAATCGACATAAACGTTCCATCTGTGAGCTGCAGCCGAGCGGAACCTTGCACCTGCACTAAAAAAGCTTCCAGGCGATCGCGCAACCAGACAAGTTCTAGTCCTTGTAAAGGTCC
The DNA here is from genome assembly GCA_039818605.1 of Cyanobacteria bacterium J06639_14. GTDB lineage: Bacteria > Cyanobacteriota > Cyanobacteriia > Phormidesmidales > Phormidesmidaceae > SIO1E4. Next base: position 3,827 of record JBCBTQ010000043.1, read on the forward strand.
CTGACTACCCTGCTGACCATCTTGGCCTTCCAGGGCGATCCGCGTTGGATGGGGTAACTCCCAGGTGTCTAAATCAAAAGGACGCTGGTAAAGCGGATAACGATATTCCTCCGTAGGTGTCCGACTGGCTGGAAACGATGGCTCAAAATAGCCGGTGAAATGCACGGACCCTTTCCCATCTTGGCCAATCGATTGGTACAGCACAAATTCTCTCTGAATAGACTCATAAAAAGCCTCAGGAGAAGAGCTGAGAACCAGCAGGGCCCGAAATCGAATTAGACTATGGCGGACGCGATCGTGGGTAATACCGGCCACAGGATAACTGTTGTAGGCTTCAACAGCTGCCGGTGTATCCAGATATTGCAAACTATAGTCAATGGCGGTCAAGAGTTGAGCCCGGGCGATCGCATCCTGGCCCCACAATAGGTCATCTTGAGGCAACACGGTTAGAGGCCACAGTTCCAGGCGTGTCAGCGGTTCCACCATGGATGATGGCGCTTCATCTGCAGGCACTATGGATTTATTAGCAACGATATTGGCACTGTAAACAGTGCTGCAAAGGCCAACTGCGATCGCGATTGGTAGTCCTAACGTCTCCAGCCAACCCATTAGAATCGTTCAACGCTGGAGCTAAAGACGGGTTCTACCCGAATCGCAATGAGGCGGGAGGGGCGAATCACCATATATTCCCCTGGATTGATTTTGGGGATCGGCACGCTAATAAATTCCTCGGCAGTAGCTTTGGGCATCAGTTCGCCGCTGTACCACTTCTGGAATTCTTGAATCGTGTGGAATTTAACTTCTTCACGGTGACCACCGTCAAACATCATGTGGACGACGTATTCACTAGGGGTTCTTGGCATCGCGCTTTTAGTCTCCTCAAATACCGTTCCCATTATGGGACGGCATGACAGACAAATTGTACCTACGCTCCTACTTTTAGCAGGGAATACGTCAACTCTATAAGAGCTTTCTATTTTGTATAGGGTGTGCCAACCCATTGGATAGCACGTTACTCAACCCTGCTGAGTAAACAGGTTAGGATTTTCACGCTGATTCGCTAAAAAAGATAGGACGAATGGGGGCACTGCAGACCTTAAAGTGACTCAGGTGATTTGGGCAGAATGGCGCTGCGGAGAATTGTTTCGCTTAGATCAACATCCCTGAGATCCGCATTTGTGAGATTAGCTTGAGTCAGGTTTGTCTTCGTTAAATTTGCTCCAGTCAGCACAGCCTTTGTCAGATTTGAGCGACTCAAGTTGGTTCCTGATAAATTCGCCTTAGCCAGATTGGTTCCACTCAAATTAATTTCGCTCAGGTTCAAATTCCGCAGGTTTGCTGCAATTAAATTCAAATTACGGAAATCTCGCTGGCCAGCTTCGTAACGGCTCAGCAGTTCCTTGGCATACATCGTTCTTACGGGCATTTCTTCAAGACTCAGTATTGGGGTTACGCGATTACGAAAGTATGGGGGCGAAAAATGCTTGTTTTCCATGCGTGGAGCACTTCATGGAAACGCCACAGTATCTCGTTGATCGGCTTCGATGTTGAGAGGCTGTGGCTGGCAATGAGTCATGTTTAGAGCAGGACAATTTGGGTTAAGACAGGACGGGTTGCGAAATTGATGTTTCTAAGCCAATATTCGTCCACGTTGCACTTAGAAGAACTATTCAGTCATGGGATACCTTTGGGTGAAGCGTAGGTAGCCGATCGGGTAACATGCGCCTTACGCCCAAGTAACAGCAAGCATGCCACCTAGCTTTTGACTCCTGCCACCCTAACACGCAGATGTCCTCATCAACCGAAAGGTAACGAATTTGAGCGATTAAGATTTCTCCGATTGGGTCGCGATCGCCCCCGCCAACCAAATCATGGGGACTAACCACACAATCTCGATCCCGACCACTGCAAGATTGTGCCAGCTGACTATGGCCTCAAAGTTGAACCCAGGAATGAGTGCGATGGGGGCGATAAAAAAGACATCAGAAAACGGCCAGAGTAGCTGCAATCCGTAAGGGGGAATTCGATCTGCCATCAGGAAATCCAAGCAGAGGTGTCCCAGATAGACGGCTGTCGCCCAAACTCCCCATTGCCACAAAGAGACATTTGAGAATTTAGGAACTTGCGTTCCCCATCTTCTAGCTAATCGTAAACTCAGGGCTACCAAGCTCCCCACCAGCAACGCTGCGATAATCGTGTGGCTACCTCGACGATGAAAGGCAAAAGCATTCCCCATCAGGAGCCCTGGCAAAAAGTCCAAATCGGGCAGGTTAGCCAGCGCGATCGCCCCCCACAGGCGCACCTGCGACAACGAATGCTTGGGGGACGGCATGAGCTGATACCCTAAGTAGCCTGCCAGGGTATGTCCAATGGGTGTTGCCATCGCGGGTTTAGACGCCCAAATCCTGCAGAGCGAGGCGAATTTGCTCCAGGCGACGACGGTTGACTCCCAAGTCAGATTCGCCCAAGCGAGCGGCTGCCCGTAGATGAATCACCGACTCGTCTACGGGTAGATAAAACTCCGTATCGTCAACAAATCCCATCAGGCGACTCGTCGATTTTGCTCGAATGTAATCGTCCGTTTGCGCCACAATTTCCGTGCGTGGCACTACGCCCAACACTTTGATTAATAAATCTCGCGTCGTGTCACGATCGCCGGTATAAGCTATCGGGGCAATCTTATGGCTTTCATCTCCCCCTTGGCTGACGACGCAGTTAGGTGATGACGGACAAGCTGACAGGTGGCCTTCTTGAACACCCAGTTCTGGGGTGTCACCAGCAAAAACGCCTTCTAAACCGGGTAACACACCCAATGATGTTGGCAAGGAAATCGCTGATGCGGTTGGGACAAAAACGGGAAAGGCCCACAAAGCAAGTGCTAACAAACAAGAAAGAATCAGTGACATAGGAATTCTGGTATGGTGTTGCCTTCAGATATCTATCGTAAGCGTCCCTGATCTGCACTAATGGATTAGCGGGGAAATAAAGTATCTGGAAAGGGGCGTGGAAGAGTAGGAGGGTGGAAGGGTAGGCAAGCCGTAAGAGCAGGTTCAGCTGAGCACTCGGTGGGTTATGCGATCGCTTGCATGCAAAACCTGCCGCGATTGTTGCCCACTTACCATTAACCAACAACTCAGCCCTAAATTGGGCACAATGGCGAGGATTGTCTGGTCTGGTCAGTTGGATAGAGGAAGTTTGGGGCAAAGGAATTGCCTTCTAAAGCGATGTTGTTCAGCGCGATCGCAGTTTCCGCAGGGGCCAAGTAGGTAACCCGATTATCGTGCAGAGTACAGTCAGTTACTTCGATACCTTGGCTTTGCCACACATTGAACACATAGTCATCACTGACCTGCTCAACAGTGACGTTGTCATAAATTAAACAGTTGGCAAAGCTGACCTGATCGCAATTCGCCAGATCAATGAGCGAGAATCCCATATTCTCATAAAATTGGCAATCCTCGAAGCGAATGGCTTCAGCCCGTTCGAGACAGAGAATGCCGTAGGTACATTCCTTGATTACGGAAGCTTGGCAGTTCAGGTTCGCGAGTCCTGAAGCTTCAATCCCATGGGTGCCGCTGCCAACCAACACACAGGCCTCAATTGCCACGCCCTCACAACTTAAGAAACTCAAGACACTGCCGCGACAAAAACCTGCATCCTTCGTGTGTGCCAATTCCAGATTCTGCAGCTTAACGTTACGGCAATTAATAAACTTCAGGACATCCGCATAGCGGGGCTGAGTCAACAAGCGTGAGAGAGTGTTATCGGCACCAATAATCGTTAGGTTCTCAACATCCGCAATGATTAACTCATGGCCATCAAAGACAGACTCGAAGTGCGCGTGGGTCGTCTGCCAGGTGGGGTCAAGGTCAGACAAGGTGAAACTGCCTGGAGCTAGCTCTATTGTGCGATCGGAACCAATGGCCTCGACAAACGCCTCCACACTATTAACCTGTGAAAAGACTGGGCCCTCGCGATTCTTTGAGAGATTGTGGCTAGGACAGTACCTGAGGTTGTTAATAGAAAAGTTTGGGTAAACCACCGTCGCGATCGCGCCATAGGATTCAATCTAAAGCAACCAAGTTATGCCTCAAAATAGCATCTGCTTTGGGCCAATACGGCAAGACGCATCATAAAGATGTCTGTGGTGACCGATATCTGTTGGCAAAACCGTTGCACGTGAATTTCGAGAGCTGTGGCAAAATTAATGGGTTAAATCGACATTGGCAGTCGCGGATACCTAGCAAAGTCCCGTTGCCGAACATTTGCGATCGCTGTTGGGCTTTGGAATATCAGGCATATGACTAAATTCGTCTTTGTTACCGGGGGAGTCGTTTCCAGTATTGGGAAGGGCATTGCCGCCGCCAGTTTGGGACGATTACTGAAGTCCCGCAATTACTCCGTGTCCATTCTGAAGTTAGATCCTTACATCAACGTGGATCCGGGCACTATGAGCCCCTTTCAACACGGCGAGGTGTTTGTCACCGAAGATGGAGCCGAAACGGACTTGGATTTGGGGCACTACGAACGCTTCACTGATACCGCTATGTCGCGTCTCAATAGCGTCACGACCGGATCTATTTATCAGGCGGTTATTAACAAAGAGCGGCGCGGCGATTACCAGGGAGGCACGGTTCAAGTCATTCCCCACATCACGAACGAAATTAAAGAACGCATTCATCGCGTAGCTCGTGATACAAATCCTGACGTTGTCCTGACTGAAATTGGCGGCACTGTTGGTGATATTGAGTCATTGCCCTTCTTGGAAGCCATTCGCCAGTTTCGTAAGGATGTGGGGCGCAATGATGTCCTTTACATGCATGTGACGTTGGTGCCCTTAATTGCGTCTGCCGGAGAGGTCAAAACCAAGCCAACGCAGCATTCGGTCAAAGAACTCCGTTCGATTGGTATTCAACCTGATATTCTGGTCTGCCGTTCCGAAAAACCGCTGTCTGGACATATCAAGGAAAAAACGTCGGAATTTTGTGATGTTCCGACGGAGTGTGTCATTACCCTCCAGGATGCCAGCAGCATTTACGAGGTGCCGCTGATCTTAGAGAAGGAGGGATTGGCCCATCAGGTACTTGATATTCTGGGGTTGGATCAGCGTGAGCCAGATCTCACCCATTGGCGAGCAATTGTAGAAGGGCAACAGCATACTGAAAAAACTGTCGAGATTGCGATTGTCGGCAAATATGTCAGCCTTAACGATGCCTATAAGTCCGTTTCCGAGGCTCTACAACATGCGGCGATCGCAACCAAAGCCGATTTACAGATCCGCTGGGTTAATTCCGAAGATATTGAAGCGCATGGCCCCGAGCGATATCTTCAAGGTGTCGATGGTGTGATCGTGCCAGGCGGCTTCGGAACGCGTGGTATCGAAGGCAAAATTAAGACCATTCAATACATTCGCGAAAATTTGATCCCCTTCTTGGGGTTGTGCTTGGGCATGCAATGTTGCGTCGTGGAATGGGCGCGTAACATTGTCCATTTAGACAGCCCTAATAGTTCCGAATTTGATGCCAAGACACCTAATCCTGTGATTAGCCTGTTACCCGAGCAACATGATGTGGTTGATTTAGGTGGCACCATGCGCTTGGGGCTGTATCCTTGTCGTCTCAAACCAGATACTTTGGCCAGTCAACTCTATCAGCAAGAGGTCATCTACGAGCGGCATCGGCACCGCTATGAATTTAATAATGCCTATCGCACGTTGTTGTTAGAGTCTGGCTTCACCATCAGCGGTACATCTCCCGATGGCCGCCTGGTCGAAATGGTGGAATATCCCAACCATCCCTTCTTTATTGCGAGCCAGTTTCATCCTGAGTTTCAGTCCCGTCCGAGTGCTCCTCATCCGCTCTTTTTAGGTTTTATGGCTGCGGCCTGTCGGCAGGAGGAGCCGATAGTAGTTCCAGCAGCGGCTTTCAGCATGGATGGTGTGGCTTAGTAGCGTAGGAGGTTTGGAGCGTAGAAGGGTGGAAGGGTGGAAGGGTGATATGGAAAACACCATCAGTTTGGATTTAGAGATGGTGAAGGCGGCGCGATCGCGGATTGCTCCGTATGTTCGCCATACGCCTTTGTTGCAGGCAAAAGGGTTGAAACAGGCGATTGCCGGATGTGATTCCCTCTGGCTCAAGCTGGACTGTTTGCAGGTGACAGGATCCTTCAAGGTACGGGGCGCAGTCAATAAATTGTTGTCGCTGCCATCTGAGACTCTACAAAAAGGCATCATCACGGCCTCTGGTGGCAATCACGGGTTAGCGGTTGCCTATGCCGGATGGATGGCACAGGTCCCGGTTACCATCTATTTGCCTCACAATACGCCGCCTTCGAAAGCTGAGAAACTGCGTCAGTGGGGAGCTCAGGTTGTGAGTGAGGGAAGCGTTTGGGATGATGCCAACCGTGCGGCTCTGGTTAAAGCCGAGCAGGATGAATTAGCCTACATCCATCCCTTTGCCGATCGCTTCGTGATGGCTGGGCAAGGGACATTGACCCTGGAAATCTTAGAGGATTTGCCCTCTGTGGATACGCTTTTGGTGGCGATTGGGGGGGGTGGCTTGATCAGCGGTATCAGCTTTACGGCCAAAGCTCTACGACCCGATATGAAGGTTATTGGGATTGAAGCAACTGGGGCTCCGACCTTACACAACAGTCTTCAGGCAGGAACCATTGTCGAGTTGGCAACGGTAGAAACGAAAGCAAATACACTGGCACCCCGTAAAACGGAGCCCATTAATTTCGACCTGATCCGTAAGCACGTCGATGATGTGGTGCTTGTCACGGATGAACAAATGCAGGGTGCGGCTCGTTGGCTGTGGTTTGAGCTGGGGGTTAGTGCCGAACTGAGCGGTGCTGCGGCGATCGCCGCCCTCCAATTCGGGAGCTACCGTCCTCATCCGGGAGAAAATGTTTGTGCCCTTGTCTGTGGCGCAGGCACAGATGGGCTGCCATAAAATGAGTCAGTGAACTGCATTTGCTATTTGCTGGTAGCGGTGTGGATAAGAGACGCAACATGTCGCGTCTCTACCGGTATCACCTATTCTCATAATGGGGGTTAGCCGTGCGGATTCGGTATTACAGGGTTTCCACGGCTGGAATGGTGACGTAGCTGCCAAATAATTTAAGCGTCTCGGTGCAATGGGCTAAGGCATTGAGTGCCTCCTGGGTATGTTCGGAGGCCAGACTAGCCTCTAAATCGAGGAAGAACAAATACTCCCCTAAAGATCGTTTGGTTGGTCGCGATTCGATGCGACTCAAGTTAATCGTTGCTTTGGCAAAGATTTCTAATGGACGCAGCAAAGACCCAGGGGCATTAACCGGCAAGCTAAAGGCTAAGGATGTGTGATTTCCTTGTGTTTGCTCGTCCCGACCAAGTAGCCAGAACTTGGTGCAATTGTCTGGTTGATCATTGATGCCATTCACCAAGATGGGCACTTGATAGAGTTTGGCCGCCCACTCGGATGCGATCGCGGCTGTGGTGGGCGAAGCCTCCAAATATTTCAGGGCTTCTGTGGTCGAACGGGTTGGAATTAATGAAACACCTGGACAGTTTGCCGCAATCCATTGCTGACACTGCCCCAGTGCCTGGGGATGTGAGTAGAGTGTCTGAATCTTCTGCAGGTCGCTGCTGTAGGTCAGCAATGTGTGCTTAATGGGCAGTACAAGAGCCTTTTGAATACGAAGCGCATCCAATTGCCATAGTGCATCGAGGGTGACGGTGACACTCCCTTCGATCGAGTTTTCTACAGGGACGATCGCCAGGTCTACCGCGGCTGTGGCCACTGCTTGGATAGCCTGTAATATGCTGGGTTGGCTGTTGAGGCTGCTTTCAACTTTTTCATGTTTCTGAAGCCAGTTTTGATAGGCTATGCCTGCTTGCTCCGAATATGTGCCACGGGGACCAAGATGAGCGATCGAGATAACCATAGGAAAATGTCTAACTACTGAAAGATTGGCGGAGCAGTGAAGAAGCGCCAGGCAGGATGCCTGAAGTGTGATGCAAAATACCCAAAAATCTGTCGAATGTATTGCTCGTTACGAAAATTAGCACTATGTTTTGCGCTTGATCGGGCAAGATGGAAAACGATGGTGCATAGTTACTAAAGACTGCAGCTTACACCTCTCTGAGAAATCAATTAAGAGGTGTTAACCTAAATAAAGAAGTCTAAGCAATTACACGGTTAAGCTTGGATAGCGAACTATTCCTTAATTTTTGACGTCGACTTACAACTCCCAACGCAATACACCTATGCTCTACCTCTCGGCTCGACAGTCTGTAGAGATGCAGGTTCCCCGCAAATCTGTTTCCTTGCATCATTACTTAAAACAGCCCCGTCGCCTAGTCCATGCTCTAATGAATCCTACTCAGGTAGAGGAGTTGGGGAACGGCTGTTTTCGGTTGCGTCTCAAGGTCGTTCAATTTTTTATGCTGAACATTTGGCCTGTTGTTGACCTAAGTATTGATGTGAGTCAAGACAGTGTACTCACAGTTAAGTCAATTGACTGTCAAATCTATGGCAACGAATTTGTTAACCAGCGATTTGATTTATCGCTCTCTGGCAATCTGAGGTTGATCGATCAGGGAACGGTTACACAGGTGACTGGGCAATCTGATTTAGCGATCGCGGTTGACCTGCCCCCCATGATGCAGCTAACGCCCCGTGCGCTTCTCGAAACCACTGGGAATCAGATTCTTAAGGGTGTTTTGGCGACCATGAAACAACGACTGGTGCGCCAATTGGTGGTTGATTATGAACGCTGGAGTACTCAGCAAACCCTGCAAAATCGCCCTCAGCTTGCTATTGGTCGGCGCGCCACGGCTCAGGCATCTTGCTTAGATGGATGACAGAGTAAGCGGGGAGTGGATTCCGAAGTCCAAATGCTGGATTCCCGTCCCTTCCACCCGCCGTCCCTCCCATGCCCTTAATCTTTCCTTAGCCAAGGAATTAGTCGTTTTTAACCAACTATCTCTGGCTTCTTAGGGTAAAAATAGAACGTCAACTACGTAATATTTGCTTAAACTAAGCGCATATTATGTGTTCCCTGGGGAGTCCAGAGGGTCTTATGGGTAAGCAGGCAGAAAAAACCCCTCCTAAACCGAAAAGGAGACGGAGGTTGTGGCTGTGGCCGCTATGTTTCGTGTGTTTTAGTGCTGGAGCAGTTACGTCAGCCTTTGTGACGCTTGACATCCCAATGCCGCTTCGTTGGAATTCAGCCTCACGTTCCTTTGAGTGGGATGCTGCCTCGTTTAACTCATTTGACTGGAAGTCTATTGATTGGCAATCCATTAGCTGGGATTCCATTAGCTGGGATTCCATTAGCTGGGATTCTTTGAGTTGGGATTCTTTGAGTTGGGATTCTTTGCCGCTTAGTTGGGACCCCGCAGCTTCTGCTACGCCCAATGCCGCAAGCTTAGGGCTGGTTGCTCAGACGTCTAATGTTCAGGGGATCGATGCTTTTCCTCGAGAAGTCTCTGCCAGTCACTTATGTCCGCTGCCAACAGGTCAGCCGAGTGAGCCTGAATCCTTTGTATCCTCTGTTCCGGAAGATGAAGTCAGTGCTTCTGTTTCGGAAGGTGAGGCCAGTTCCCCTGTTCAGAACAGTGAAGTGAGTGCTTCTACTCAGGAAACTGAAGTCAGTGCCTCTGTTGAGGAGGGTGAAGTTAGTAGCCTCCTGATGCCATCGTTGCAGGGAGTGCAAATTGGTGTCAGCCTTGAATTAGTGCAGCAATTGGCTGCAGCTCCTTGGCCGGAACTCCATGAATCAGCGCGCATTGCAAGGGTTCCCGTCCTCATGTATCACGATATTTTAGAAGAAAAGGAAGTCTTCTTTGATGTCACGGTGGAGGAACTTGAGGAACACTTTGCGCGGATTGAGGAAGAGGGCCTGACCCCAATCACATTTGATCAGCTGACCCACCATTTACGGACAGGAGCCCCTTTGCCGCCTAAACCTGTCCTGCTGACTTTTGATGACGGTTATGAGGGCCACTACACTCATGCTTATCAACTCCTGAAGGAATATCAGTATCCGGCTGTCTTTTCGCTGTTTACCGGCAAAATGGACGGAGAAGTCGCTGGGCGATCGACCATAACCTGGGAACAAGCTCAGGAAATGGCTGCGGACCCGCTGATCACAATTGCCTCCCACGGGGTTACCCATCCACCTGATTTGCGGGTGTTGGATGATGATGACTTATACCGTGAAGTATTTGACTCGAAAGCACGTCTGGAGGAGAAGTTAGGGATTCCCATTCGTTACTTTACTTATCCCGTTGGCTACTATGACGATCGCGTCGCTGGAGCCGTTGAAGAGGCGAGTTATGAGGCTGCCCTGACGATGAGTAATTACGATGACTGGTTTGCGGGCGAGTCTGAAAGCATGCTCGCGATCGGACGCTTCGGCCAGTCGCAACTTGAACGAGTGATTCCGGAAGCTTGGGAAGGGTTGGCGGTGCCGATTGTCGCCGAGGGGACATTTGATTTTGCCTCTCCCATTCGGGCTGTAAGGCGCATGGAAACCGAAGAAGTCCCCCTTGCGCTAGTAACGGGTGGGCGACCTGTCACAATCCATGCCGATAGCCGCTATCAGTTGCCAGAGATTCTGGCCCGGACGAATGCGATCGCAGCGGTTGATGGTGCTTTCTTTTCGCTGGAATATCTCGATTCCAATGTCATGATTGGGCCTGTCTTGAGCCAGGCGACCCAAACATTCGTCCCAGGGAATGCGGGAGAAAATCCCTTGCTCAACGGTAGGCCGTTGGCCTTGATCAGTCCGGATGCGGTTCAGTTCGTCCCCTTTGATGCGGATCGCCACAATACGCTACAAGGTCTGCAAGCCGAGATGACGAATGTGACTGATGCCTTTGTGGGCGCGGCTTGGCTGGTACGCGATGGCGAACCTCAGGAAGCGGAAACCTTTGGGACGCTGTTTGACTTTGAGGCTTACCGTCACCGCGCTTTTTGGGGCATCAATAAGGCGGGGCAGCCTGTCATTGGGGTGACCAAGGGCCGGATCGATTCGGTGGGTCTCGGTGAATTACTACATGCGATCGGCTTTCGGGAAGCCATGATGGTGGACTCGGGTGCGAGTACTTCTCTTGCGTACAGAGAAGAGTCTCTGGTTGATTACACCCCGAGGCCGGTTCCTCACCTGATTGCCCTCTTACCGGAAGAAGAGGCGCAGGGTGCCTGTCCCCTGATTTTTGAAGAAGTTCCTAGCTATGAAGATGACTGGAGTACTTCGTATTGGTGAAGATCAGGATTGGTGAAGATCCGTTCGACATAGAGGCCAATGTAGACATACAAGTGGGGATATTTTGTGCTTTGGGTGATCTTTGTCAAAACAAAATTTGGGGCTAGAACAAACGGACTAAAATGGAGGGCGGTGCGGTTCCAGAGAGGGCTGAATGACCGTTGTATGGACATCTGAGCAGGTGCTGGCGCTTTCGCCCGATGCTAGCTCCACCAAAAATGGCAAAGCGCTAGCGAATGTTAGCAAATGGTCGTTGCTGGGCTGTTCGGGGCAGGCTGTCTGGGGTGAATGCAAGGGGAGTGGGAAGAAGCCCTATCGCACTCAGATTGATTTGAGCGAACCGGCGTTTCGTTGTAGCTGTCCGAGCCGTAAGTTTCCTTGCAAGCACGCTTTGGGGTTGTTTTTATTGCTAGCGGAGCAGGCTAGCGTTTTTAGTCAAAGTTCCCCTCCGGATTGGGTCACAGAATGGTTGGCCAAACGATCGCAAACTACTGCCCAGAAACAAGAAACTCCCAAAAAGGCTGCGATCGATCCCCTTGCCCAGACCAAACGTGCTGCCAAGCGGACGGCCAAGGTTGAAGCGGGACTGGTTGATCTACATCAATGGCTGCAAGATATTCTGCGGCATGGCTTAGCAACATTACCCCATCAGCCCTACAGCTTTTGGGACCAGACGGCGGCACGATTGGTCGATGCTCAAGCTCCAGGGTTGGCACGGCGAGTGCGATCGCTGGCCAGTATTCCCCATTCGGGGGAGGGCTGGCCGGAACGGATGCTGCAAGCACTAGGACAATTGCACTTGCTGATTCAAGGGTATGGGCAACTGGCATCGTTAGCCCCCGCTTTGCAGGCGGAAGTGCGATCGCAAATCGGCTGGACATCTTCTCAGGATGAGTTACGTTTGCGGATAACCGCAGCGGATCCTTTAGTCGCGTGCCTTGAGGATGCGTGGCAAGTGCTCGGCAAAGTTGTGACGGAAGAAGAAAACTTGCAAGTTCAGCGGGTGTGGCTTTGGGGCAAAACCCATCGCCAAACTGCCTTGGTTTTGAATTTTGCCCATGGTCGCCAACCTCTGGATGTCAGCCTGATACCAGGAACCACCTTTATGGGTAAGCTCATTTTTTATCCTGGAACAGGCATTCAGCGGGCCTTTGTTGATGCCCGTGAAGAGCCCTTAGCGCATTTGTTAGTTCAGGAGTTTGGGACGGATCAAATTGAGCCTGCGATCGCGCGCTATGCCCAAGCACTCAGTCAAAATCCATGGCTAGTAGAATTCCCCTTAACGCTGCATCAGGTCGTGCCTCGCCATCAGGATGATGCCTGGTGGCTACAAGATGCAGGCGGTCAAGTTTTACCTTTGGCACCTCGCTTTGAGCAGGGATGGGAGATCCTGGCGGTGTCTGGCGGGCAACCACTTACGGTATTTGGTGAATGGGATGGAGCCACGCTATTACCTCTAAGCTTCTGGACCGAAACACAGTTTATGACGCTGGGAGGCCCGACATGAGTAGCTGGCAAACGCTAGTCGGGACCGCCCTTCTGGGAACGGATCGCCAATCCCCGGTCCCTCCGCCAGCAGCCGATGCCTTGACCACCCTGCTGGGTCAGCTGGACTGGGGCCAACCGGAACAGGCATTACTGGAAGCCGCAGGGGCGATCGCCCTACATCAGCAAGTGGGACGGCAACCAGCCACCCAAACATTGCCACCCATCACCCCGTGTCCCCTAGATGATCGACCTTGTTGTCATACACTGACTGCCAGACACCTCCAGGTTGCCCTGGAGCAGTATCCCAAGGTTCTCCCCGAACTACTGACGTTAATAATCGCGGCTCAACAGCGAGTACCCGAACAATGGTTGCCTAAACTGCTTCGGTTTGGCTTACAAGATACGCAACTGCGCCCTCAGATTGCGTCGGTTTTGGGCCAACGGGGTCAATGGCTAGCGGCTCAGAATCCAGCTTGGCGCTATGGCGAGGTGCAAACCTTGACGGATTTTTCACCTGCGTCCCCCGCATCCCAAATCATCTGGGAAGAGGGGAGTCGCAGTGAACGGGCCCTATTTTTACAGCGCTGGCGCGAGGTGGACCCTGCCGCTGCTCGGGAAGCGTTGACCGTCGTATGGTCATCGGAACGGGCCAAAGAACGCGAGGCTTTGCTGGAAGTCTTAGCAACCCATTTGTCTATGGCCGATGAGCCTTTTCTGGAGAATGCTTTGGACGATCGCGGCCAGTTTGTGCGGGAGTTAGCGGCAGAACTCCTGGTGCAATTGCCCGAGTCAGGACTATCGCAGCGTATGGTACAGCGTATCCAACCTTGGGTACGGCTGCAGCAAGGACGTCAGGACTTACAGATTATCGTCACATTACCTGAAGCCTGCGAACAGGATTGGGAACGCGACGGCATCAATCCCACCCCGCCTAAGGGCAAAGGACAACGGGCCTGGTGGTTAGAACAGATGCTGGCTAGTGTCCCATTGAATGTTTGGCAAGCCGAACCCGCAGCGATCGTGCGCGCGATTCCAGGGCATCCATGGCAAACACTACTGCTAAGAGGCTGGAGCCAAGCCACGCAACATCAAAATCATGCTGCTTGGGCCGATGCCTTGCTTGATCAATTCGGCTTAGAACCCTTTGATCAATCTCACTTTACCGAGCTCTTGACTTTACTGCCCCCGGAACGCCAAGAGCAGCTCTTGCGCCAACATCTCCCTAACCCACGAAGTGAGTATGACCCACTCATTCACTGGCTCTATCACGTTTCTCAGAGTCCCCAATTTTGGAGTTTAGACTTCAGTCGCCTGGTTCTAAAGCAGCTTCTAATCATTGTCAGAAACCATAAGAAAAATAGCTATAACCTCTTATACCCTGTGAGAAATATGGCCCTTACGCTGCACCCCCAATTAACCCCAGAGGTCGCCGAGGCGATCGCTAACCTACCCCAAGGTAAACCCGCAAATTATTGGGAATCTCCTTTGAATGAATTCTTGAATCGCCTCAGCTTTCGCCGCGAAATTCACCAGGCATTTGCCCAGACAGAGGCTACGGAGGAATAGAGGGCGCAGAGGAGCCGCTATCAATCCCCAAATCCCGTACGGGCGAGGCATTGGGGCCAACATCTTCGTGACTAACACAGCAGTGATTCACCCAATGCCTCGCCCCGACCTCGCCCCCAATGCCTCGCCCCGACCTCGCCCCCAATGCCTCGCCCCTTCTATCCCAACCTCTCGCCCTACTCCTCACCAACACCCAACACCCAACACCCAACACCCAACAAAATGCCCACCAAATCCAAGACCCCAAAATCCGATCCAACCCCCAACATTCTGCGTCAACATGCAGAAGAACAATTTGCGACTGAACTCGCAGCTCTAACCGCAGTCGACGATCGCCAACGCCCTCCTAACTGGCAGATGTCGCCCTGGGCTGTAGTCACGTATCTCATGGGTGGCACCTTGGATAACGGGGTGGAAATTTCGGCCAAATATGTCGGCAGTCGGCGTTTGATGGAAGTGGCGATCGCCACCCTGGCAACGGATCGGGCTTTGTTACTCTATGGGGTGCCGGGGACAGGCAAATCCTGGGTGTCGGAACATCTAGCGGCAGCTATTGCCGGTGATTCGACGCTGTTGATTCAGGGCACAGCAGGGACGAGTGAAGAAGCCATTCGCTATGGTTGGAACTATGCTCAGTTATTGGCTCAGGGACCATCGCTGGAAGCGATCGTCGCGAGCCCGCTGATGCATGCCATGAAGACCGGCAAAATTGCTCGGGTCGAAGAATTGACACGTATCCCAGCCGATGTGCAGGATACGTTAATTACCGTTCTGTCGGAAAAGACCCTGCCCATTGCCGAATTGGGTGAAGAGGTCCAGGCGGCTAAGGGCTTTAACCTGATTGCGACCGCTAACAACCGCGACAAAGGCGTGAACGAACTCTCCAGTGCTCTGAAGCGCCGCTTTAACACGGTTATCTTACCGGTTCCGAGTCATGCCGATGAAGAGGTGCAGATTGTGCAGCAGCGGGTAGAAAGCCTGGGGCGAGCTTTGGAATTACCGGCTGAAGCCCCTGCTCTAGAAGAAATTCGCCGCATCGTTACGGTTTTTCGTGAACTGCGCAATGGCGTCACTGAAGACGGTAAAACCAAACTCAAATCCCCCAGCGGTACCCTCAGCACAGCGGAAGCGATTTCCGTGGTTAGCAGTGGCATGGCCCTAGCTGCTCACTTTGGGGATGGTAGCCTCAACGCTGATGATCTGGCCGCGGGTGTTCAAGGTGCCGTGGTCAAGGATCCGGTGCAAGACGCTGTGGTTTGGAAGGAGTATTTGGAAACCGTCGTCAAAGAACGCGATGGCTGGAAAGACATCTATCGTGCCTGCCGTGAACTTGCCTGAGCTTGCCAGCTAAAAGGATTTCTGAGCCAGCCATTATTCATCGGCGCGTTGAGTCTCGTGCCTCGACTCCAACCTACAGCGGTATATCCATTGCGGGAAATCACCTGGATATCCATTGCGGGAAATCACCTAGACAGAAACTACTTCGGGGGTTTGGGTTTCTGGTGTTTCTGGATTCTCCAGCGCATCGATGACTTGTAGCAGTTCACGCTCGAAGGTGACCTGAGCCCGATTGGTGCGTCCCCCGAAAAAGAAGCGATCGCCCGTTTCCAGTGCCCATATCTGGGAGTGGGAGACGTAGCTCATCAAAACGCCCACCATCAGCAGACCAAACCCTAAATACACCACTGGAATACCAGGGTCTGCTTTAATCTGCAGTCCCGTGCTGCCGACAATATCCACAATGGATACGGTAATACCGTTCACCTCAGTTGCCATGCCCTTGCGCACGGTAGATACTAATTGCCCTGTAGTGTCATAGACCAATAACGTTCCCTGGAGGTCGGTAGCGACCAGGGATACCCCTTCACTCATATCTGGTTTTATGGGTAACCAGGTGCCCCATAGTCTGGCCTTGCCCTCCGTTTCTAGTTGCTGCATCGGTATGGCCAGCACGGGACTTTTATTCAACTGTACTTTGACACCCGCAATGCCCCAATCGGCCTGATAGAGTGTTACCCCTTTGTGGCGTAACGGCTCATTCACATGGATCGTCTTGCGTTGCAGTTCCTCGCCATCCATATCCAATACAGACAAGTCGGAGTAAAACTGATCGATTGCACCTTCGGAGGTGTAATCAATCCAGAAACGATTGACGCGCACGGTCCAATCTTTCGGAATTTGAGCCTCGGCCCATGGTCCTGCATTAAAAATATTGCGAATTTGAAAAATCTGACCACTGGGCACCATCTCTTGGGCAAAAAATCCCGTCATGCCCCCATAGATGGCTCCCGCTAGGATCAACAACATACTGGCATGAACCACAATCGGCCCAATCCTACCCGCGATACCTTTCTGAGCGTATAGGGCGTGGTCGCGCGTAAATATTTTGTAGCCTCGTTTTGTCAACAGAGGCATAACAACTTCCAGACTCCCCTGGGACAGCTCAGTACTCAGCGCGAGTTTATTGAACTGGCGCGGCTTGGTATAAAAATTCCAGGTTCTCGAAAACCATCGCAGAGCCGTAATTTGGCGGGTAAAGGTGCAGGCTGTCAAGCTGGCCCCAAACAAAATCAGGATTGATAGATACCACCAGGTCCGATAAACGTGATCGAGTCCTAGGGTGAGCAACACCTTCCAGTCCAAAAATCCAAACAGTGCCGGATCCTCTGGATAATTTGCCTGGTAAAACGCAAGCGATTCTCCCTGCTCAATTACAGTGCCGGTAATGCTCGTGACGGCAATGACAAGGAGGAGCGCGATCGCCAACCGTAAATCAGCGAGTACTGGCAGTAACTCACGTTTCCAGTAGCGTCGTATCCAGCGTAAAACGGACGGGCTATTTGAAGAAGCATCCATTGTTAATCCTACGTTTCGTTTCGTTTCGCGTCTGGTAATAGCTGCCGCGAAATATCAGGGGTCATCCTCTAAACCAATTGGCCAGGTACAAATCGGATGAGCAGCGAGAAGACGCCAAACCCGAGGAGTAAAATACCGCTCGCGGGTGTAATCCATCCCGACCACCGCCGGAGTTCCAAAAAGCGCTTGATGGTTGCGGTAAAGCTGCCAGCCAGCACCAGCGGCGACACATAGCCGACGGTGTAAGCCAACAACAATCCCGCACCCAGCAGCGGATCCCCCGTCGAGGCAATCCAGGCCAGCAACGTTGCTAAAACAGGGGTACTGCAAGGCGAGGCCACTAAGCCAAAGGTCAGCCCTAGCAAATAACTTTTCAAAAAGGCAGGCATCCCTCGATTCAGGAAGTCCCAGTCACCTGAGCTAGGCAGAGGCAAGGGCAATGCTTCGAGTAAGTTAAGCCCCATCAAAATCGCTAGCACGCTCACAATGATGGGTAAACCAATGCCAATTTGCCCATATATCCCTCCCACAGCCCCGGCTACAAGTCCTAGTCCGGCTAATGTCGTGGCCAAGCCTAAAGCGAACCAAATTGACTGGGCAATCGACTGCACTCGGCCTGCGGCCTCATAACCGCCCATGTATCCCACCATGATGGGCAACATCGAAAGCATGCAGGGCGTGAGACTGGTTAAGAGTCCTGCCAAACACACAATCGCGAGACTGAGCAAAGAGAGACTGGTGAGTTGATTGGCTACCAGTTCATTAGCGTACTGACTGACCTCATACAATTGGGTCTGAAACGTTTCTAGCATTGACTGTTGTTATGGTGATTTCCCGAAATGCATATACGGCTGGAGTTTGACGTCAAGGCACAAGACCCAACGCTCCGAACGGTTATGTCTCGTCCAAGAATTGTCTAGGTTTTTCAGAGCGATCGCGGGTTTATTTCTTTAAGTATTCTATCGGGTTCTCAGAAATGATTGCCTCATACCCCTTGCCCGCAGGATACGGCAGTGGGACGACATTATCCTCTCGAATTTCACGGGCTACGCGGGTCAATAAGGCGGCTGTAACAAGGCTGGCAATCATCGAGCTACCGCCATAGCTAAACAAAGGTAGAGGCAAGCCAGTTGTGGGTAAAGCGCCAACGGTAACCGCAATATTGAGCAGGGACTGCCCTACCAGCAATACCATAGCTCCAACCGCAGCCAGACGCTGGAGGGGATGATTGGCCCGTAGGGCAATGAGGGTCGCTAAAGTGGCATAGCCCAGCAGCATCAGTAAGAAGAGCGCACTACCGAGAAAGCCAAACTCTTCTGCATAGACCGCGAAGATAAAGTCAGTGTATTGGATAGGAAGATAAAACAATTTTTGCTGAGAGAAGCCAAATCCAGTGCCCCATAAGCCACCGGAACCAATGGCTAATAGGCTCTGAACTAGCTGATAGCCGGTTCCCGTTGGGTCAGCCCAGGGGTTTAGGAAAGCGGTAACGCGCTCTCTTTGATAAGCGTTCGCGCTGAGGCTGATGGTTGCTGTGAGGAGACCCCCGACTACCGTCATTCCCAAGAAGCGATAGGGAATCCCTGCAGCTAGAGCGATTAACCAAAGGCAAAGGCCACAAATCGCGGCTGTACTCAGATTAGGTTGGAGCAGAATCAGGGCGATCGCAATCGCAAATAAAGCGATCCAGAGTCCACGAGTCGACCACAGCAGATTTGACCATCGACTAAACAGACGAGCTGCCTGCAAAATCAAGAGGGGCTTGAGCAATTCCGAAGGCTGGATAAGGAAGGGGCCGACTGGGAGCCACCGAGTTGCCCCATTAATCGTGATTCCTAGGGTCGGAATCAGCGTTATGCATAAGAGCCCCAACGTAGCAAAAAAAGCGATTCCTGAGCGACGTACTAACTGGGTAAGGGGTTGGTGCACAACCCAGTTAAAAGCTGACATGCCAATGAAAACCCAGAGCAACTGAACGGCCAGATACCGCCAACCAAAACCAGTTTCCGCCAACGCGATGGGGTAAGAAGCCGAAAAAAGAGTGACGAGACCAATGGCCAGCCAAACGAGCGTTAACCAACGAATCAACCTGGCTTCTTGTGACCAGTTAGCGGTAGCAGGGTCTAGAAATGGAAAAATGTGCCAGATAAGGGAGTTGCCGGACTTCATACTCATTCGTTTGCCAGGTTAAATAAATTTGCAGAAGGGCAACCCTGTCTGCAAACAGCAAATATCCGGCAAGTATATCGAACTCTATGGATAACCGAACCGTTTCTGTACTCGAATTAGTTGATAAAACAACTATGCATATGCAGCTATCTATAAAAGCGTAGGTCACAGTCGCCTATGACCTACCCCAACCAATTATCTACCTGGTTCATAAGTGATGGATACAGAACTATTTCAGGCCAGTATTGAGACCTTGACGTCCAGTGGCTAATTCCACCTTGACAATTTTGCCGCCCATTTTTTGAATGCGCTGCTGCTCACTGAACCAATTGTCATAGGGAACCAGCTTGGTGAAAAAGGTGTTCTGCAACTCCCGTTGGGTACGAATGCGGGTTTGGCTAGGAACGCAGGCAGTAATCTTAAACATCCGCATAGCTACTTAATTCTCCTACCCCAAATTAATCAACAGTATCTAATCAAAAAACAATTTCGAAACAGCTCCTTAGAAGGCAAAACAAGCTAAATCGAAAGTCTTAACACTCCCCTAAAACATCTCCCGCAGAAAACCTGTGTCTCAAGCCAATGCCAAAGACGGGAACCCCGTGCCTCAACACTCGCCCCAGACAGAGACTCTGCGGGAGCGCATCGTAGACGATGAAAAAACAAACAGTCTGCAGACGCAATCTAGCTCAAGCCAGAGCAGATATAGTCAAAATAGACACCCATTTCCTTCCCAGCATCAGAACCTACCAAACTGGCAGTGACTTCTTTCATGGCTTGGATCGCATTAACCGTTGCGCCTACAGGTACGCCTAAAGAGTTGTAGGTCTCTTTCAGGCCATTGAGTACACGCTCATCCAAGATAGAAGGATCACCGGCCAACATGGCGTAGGTGGAGTAGCGGAGATAATAGTCCAAGTCGCGAATGCAAGCAGCATAGCGACGAGTGGTATACATGTTGCCACCGGGGCGAGTGATATCAGAGTAAAGCAGTGACTTGGCAACTGCATCTCTCACAATTTCAGCCGCATTGGCACTAATGGAAGCCGCTGCACGAACGCGCAGCTCACCAGTTTCGAAGTAAGCCTTCAACTTATCCATGGCAGAACCATCAAGGTACTTGCCCTGAACGTCAGAGGCGTTAATAACAGAGGTAATTGCGTCTTGCATGATTTATTCCCTTAAAGTGTTCTTACTTGTGATGAAAAATGCATCGAGCACGCAGCGTTACTGCATGGCACCAACGACATAGTCAAAGTAAGCAGCTGCTTCAGCAGCATCTTCGCTAGAGAGGAGACCGGCAGCAACACTCTTCATGCAGCGAACAGATTCAGCAACAGCAGGAATAGAAGTACCCAAGGAGTTGTACATTTCCTTAACACCCACCAAACCGATCTCTTCGATAGGCGTGACGTCCCCAGCAACCACACCGTAAGTGATGAGGCGTAGGTAATAGTCCATATCACGTAGGCAAGTTGCCGTCATTTCTTCCCCATAAGCGTTGCCGCCAGGAGAAACAACGTCAGGGCGCTTTTGGAAAAGCTGATCCCCAGCTTGCTTAATGATGCGCTCACGCGATTCAGTCAAAACCTGAGCGATGCGCAGACGGCGCTCACCAGATGAGACGAACCCTTTGATGCGATCTAATTCGCCAGGGCTGAGATAGCGAGCCTCAGCATCAGCGTTCACGATTGATTTCGTGACAATGCTCATTGATGGATTCCTCCAAATTTATAACCAGGTCTTTGGTGATAACTGGTATTCACTAGATTGAAGCAGCCAACGATCGCCCCTAAGGACCTCGGCAAACCCGATGCTGCCGACTGCTTTGGTGATCACCTGAAACAGACTTAAGGACACTGATAAGACTGTGAAGGACTCTCCTCAAACGGATTCTCACAACTCCCAATGCCAAGCCCACAAGCCCTTGTTACAGGCACCTTACCGGAATTATTGTCCGGTATTAGCCTCGCCTTCTTAGACGACGCGAAACATTTTGTAACAATCCTCTTAAGCTTTCTCAAACAGGTTGTGTGAAGAGCACTTGAGAAGATTGCTGCCGACCAATAGAAATATGGGTGGGCAGCGATTGCTGCCCACCGGACAGAATGATTCAGTAGAAGATTCACAGGTCGTAATGAGAGGTTGCTAGCATGTGATCGACGTTCTGAACGCCTCTTAACTAGACCTCTCATTACGACCTGTTTTGAGTTGGGTCACCAAGCTAGCTATTGGCTAGTAGTGCTACCCATAGCCTCTGCCATGAGCGGCAATTCTGAACCGTCCATTGGCGAACTCACAGGTTCAAAGCTGGGGACAACCACATCACTATTTTGTTTCGTGAGTTGGTTATACAGCCGCTCTGTATTCGGGAAATTGGCTGCTGGTAGAGTCGGAAAACGACGGTAGGGCACCGTATCTTCCCCGAAACATTCCAGGTACTCGGGGCTATTAACCATGGCTCGAATAAAGCCTTTCAAGCCTTGAGTCGCCAAAATTTGATTGTATTTCCGAATCTCTACCTGATTTGCGGGTGCCCGTCCTAGGAAGTGCTTGGTTCCTAGTTCAATTACCTTCGTATTCGGATACGGCGCATAAAACTCCTTAAGGTAGAGCCGCGAACAGCCTAACCCCTCAATAAATTCTTTGACCGTGATTTCACCGTTCCCTACCTGACTTTCCAGCGATGTGAATTCATCCTTGATAATGTAGGGGGCAATATCGCGCTCAAAGATCTGGCGATAGGCAGCCTGCAGCGCGAGTTTAACGCTCGGCTTGTCCACCAAGCTCGTGAGCTTAAAGATTTTTGTCTGTTCCCGCTGACGGTTGACGCCTTGGAGTATCCGTAGCTGCAATTCAGGCTGCGGACGAGGTTGGGTGACTGCACCCAGCTCCACAAAGCGAGGCGTCGCTTCAGGCATAGACTGAGCCATACCTTTCTCTGCTAGCGTGCCGACCCTCATACTGCGCAACGATAACCCAGCCGGAGTTAAATAGCGCTCATAGGGAACTGTATCTTCGCCGAAAGACTGGTCGTATTCGGGACTATCGAGAATCGCATCCACTAGGGCATAGAACCCTTTCTTCGAGCAAATATCGAAATACTTATTGGTTTCATTTCGGCCATAGGTAGGCCGACCCAGTAACCGACGGTGAATGTATTCAACCGCCTTCATCACGTACAAAGAAGTCCAGTACATCTGGCGGAAAACTTCTGATTTCGCCAAAGCTCGAATGAACTCCCGCACAGTGATGTCACCATTTTCTAAACGGGTTTCAGCTGCTTTTAAGCGCTGGCCATCATAGACGTCACGCCCAAACACCTGGCGGTAAGCGGCACTGATTACCTTCTGAGTCGAGACTTCAGAAAAGCGAATGCTGGCACCTGCGTTGCCAGTGGCAGGGATCTGATCCAGTTTAAAGACCTTGGGTCCCAGAGAACCCGGACTTTGAGGGCGCGCAGCTGGATTACTCAGTTGATTATCGATGCCTGCTCCCCGGCGGATCAGAATCCGGCGGGTGTCTTTGTTAAAGAAGGCAGGACTGCTGTTAGGATCACGGGTTTCTTTCGGGAAGATAGCCCCAAATTGGATTTCCAAGGGATCGTTCCCGGAACCATAGGGATGCTGATCCGGCAGCGGCTGGTCGTAAGCAGCGAACAACGTGATGAACTGAGGCACCTTCCGGAAAGGTGCGCTGTAGTTGAAGAGATCACGTTGCGGACCCCAATTACGACACTCTTGAGCTTCTTGCCCTAAGCCTCGGAGATAAGGGACGGTTTCTTCCCCAAAGTAGTCTGAGTATTCTTTGGAATCGACAAGAGCATCCACCAAAGCACTAAGCCCGCCACCAGAGACAATGGCAAAGTAACGTTGCACCTCTTCCCGCGAACTGGGAGCCCGACCCAAAATATGGCGGAAAGCGAGTTCCAAAGCTCGGCTATTGATGTAAGGCTCAAAGAAGTTTTTCCGATATAAAGGGGTCTTACACAAACGACGAATGAATTCCTTCATGGAAATCTCGCCGTTTTTAACCTTGGACTCCAAATCGGAAATGCTGAGTGAGTAAGCCCGGGTGATATCGCGCTCAAAGACTTGGCGATAGGCAGCCTTGATGATTTCCTTCTTCTCAAGAATTGAGAGCCCCGGCTTCATCGCGTACTTAGGCCGCCGTTCGGACGCATTGAAGTAAATCTGGGGGAGCTGCAAGCCCTGCTGATCAGACGAAGGACGCTGCCGTAACTTGTTGGAGGGCGTGGGTGCCTTGAACTCCTCCAGAATGACGTCAAAGTACTGAGCAACCAGCTCAGAGGCTTCAGGATCCTTTTTGAAATAGCGCAGGGAAGCCTGACGCATGGTCTGCAGAGCTACGATGGTTGCCGCCGAAGAGCAGGCATTTTCGATGATTTCGCGTAAGCCACGGACGTTAACAGACAGAATGTTAGGGTCGCCAGCTACGAGCGCATAAGTCAGATAGCGCAAGAACCAACTCATGTCCCGCAATGACTTCTGCATATTGCTAGGACCATAGCGACTCACGCTAATCGGGCTAAACCCTGGAGGAATGGCACCGCCACCCGAGACCGTAAAGAGCGATAAGACGCCGCCTAAAACACCGCCACCGCCGCCACCGTCACCCACATAGGTGGCTGTGCCCAACTTCGTTGCTTCTTGCTCGTCTAGCACAGTTCCAGCCATCGTCATCGGGACGGCTTCTTCTGGTTCTGGCGGGCGCTCTAGATAAGACAGTGGCGAACCGCCACTAAAGATCCGATTGGCCGCCTGCGACACAATCAACTCAGAGTAACGAGTTAATGCTTCCGCGATCGCGATGCGCTTAGCACCGGAATTAAAGAAACTAGTGAGTTCCTCAAGTTCTCCCTTACCCATATAGCGATCTTGCTGTTCGGCTTGGGAAATCGTCGCGACCGGCAGAGTTTGATATAGCTGGGGTTGCGCCACACCGCCACCGCCACTAGCTTTTAGAGTCATTCCTTCTCAACGGCTCCCTAACTCAATCTTTCAAAATTTCAGTAGACCAGACGCTCCGACGGCAGACACAGCAGCTAACCGAATTAAGCACTGGAGAATCCAGTACGCACTGGCGTAATAAACCCGAAGCCCCTAAAAGGGACAATCACTTAAATCTAGAATTCAGATTAAAACGATTCGGGTTCGAGACGGTCCATTGTTAAAAACTGTGTAACAACAATTTAGTCACCTCAACAGAGTCATCGTACAGGGGGACGTCTGACAGATTAGAAAGACGTAAACTTCTGTAACGTTGCTTTTCGCTATTCACTTGTTGGCAAAGAAGTGTTGTGGGTTGAGCAGTGGGTTTTATTGGGCGGATCAACAAAACAGTGAAATTGATGCCACATTTTTCCTGTTAAGAAGGGCTGGTCGCGATTGTATATAAAGGAGTCGCTGCCCTGGTATCCCGATGTCAGAGATTGCGGCTGTTCAGGGCTGCGATCGGGCTAGGGATCGGCGTGCTAATGAGGGTGTCAATACAGTCCCTGCACAAGACATGGGAGGGGTTTTCGCTAGGAGTCTAGCAAGTCTCAGCGTTGGCCTGTTTCCCTAGCCTTTCTAGGAGCTTAACCAGGCTGGTTGGCGGGGCATGGGCTGGCTTTTGCGCAACTTTACCTGCAGGGAAAGTGTTTCTACTAAGCTCGGATGTGTATCTTGGCTGATCGGAAAACTTGAATGTTTAGGGACTCGATGGGCCTTTCCACATTTTTTCTTTAGGAATGAGCGCATCTCAACAGTTAACGTATTGTTACCGTGATATGATCTGCTTTGGCTTAAGGGAGGTGTAACGACTTCCTGCAGCCATTTGTCCTTATTATGTATGCCAATTGGATGGCCTGAGTGGAAACTCCTTCGAGTAACCAACTGCCCAGTGAGATGGAGAACCCAGAGGTTCTATCAGCTCCAGCTTCTAACGCCATGGAAGACTACTATCGTCTTCAAGCGCAATTGTTGAGGCTAACCGTAGTCTTTTCAGCAATTATCTTTTTTAGCGTTTGGTTCGGCTATTCTTTGCACATTGCCCTCAACTATTTGATTGGTGCGTGCGTTGGTGTGGTTTACTTGAGGATGTTGTCAAAGAACGTAGAGCGCCTTGGACAGAGTGCCGGAGGTGTCTCAGGTGGTCGATTGGCCCTAGTTGCCCTTTTAATATTGGTGGCTAGCCAATGGAACCAGTTGGAAATCATGCCTGCTTTCCTCGGTTTTTTGACCTACAAAGCTGCACTCATTGGCTATACCCTATGGGCCGCAATTCCAAGTGACTAAAGTAGTTACTTTGTCAAATGCCAGTTATGAGAGTTTAGCACTGTTTTTCTGGCAGGTTCTTGTACAAACCTTAAGATTGGCTAGTGATGACTAATTTTATGCCGATTCCACTCCTGTTGGCCGAATTGGAAGTTGGCCAGCATTTTTATTGGGAAGTTGCAGGTCTGAAGTTGCACGGCCAGGTGTTTCTGACCTCGTGGTTTGTCATCGCGCTTCTCGTTGTTTTTTCGCTCCTGGCAACTCGTAAGATTGAACGTATTCCATCCGGTCTTCAGAACTTTATGGAATATGCTCTTGAGTTCATTCGCGACCTTGCGAAGGGACAGATCGGAGAAAAGGAATATCGCCCTTGGGTGCCCTTTGTAGGTACGCTCTTTCTCTTTATATTTGTCTCCAACTGGTCGGGTGCTTTAGTTCCTTGGAAGTTGATTCATATTCCAGGTGGCGAACTGGCAGCGCCTACGAATGATATCAACACGACAGTAGCGCTAGCGCTACTGACTTCCTTGGCCTACTTCTATGCAGGGCTCAGTCGTCGCGGTTTGGGATATTTTTCTCGTTACATCGAGCCGACGCCTATCCTGCTGCCTATCAACATTTTGGAAGATTTCACTAAGCCCCTGTCGCTCAGCTTCCGTCTTTTCGGAAATATCTTGGCAGATGAGCTTGTGGTTGCTGTTCTAGTGTTGCTGGTGCCTTTATTCGTCCCCTTGCCGGTGATGATTTTGGGTTTATTTACCAGTGCGATTCAGGCGCTGATTTTTGCAACCCTTGCCGCTGTCTACATTGGCGAAGCTATCGAAGGGCATGGTGATGAAGAGCATGGGTAGTCCCCTAGGAATACCCAGAGTCCCCTGAGTTGGTGTGTCAATCTTTGGCCTGGCACCAACGTTGAGGTCCGAAGGACCATTTGAAGAGCGAGCCATCTGGCAAGTTCATTTCTAGAGCTGTTATTTCACTCACTGAGGTAAAAACATGGAACCGATTGTTGCTGTTGCATCTGTTATTGCTGCTGCTCTCGCTGTAGGCTTGGCAGCTATCGGCCCTGGTATTGGTCAAGGGACTGCTGCTGGTCAGGCTGTAGAAGGGATTGCTCGTCAGCCGGAAGCAGAAGGCAAGATTCGCGGTACGCTGCTACTTTCTCTGGCATTTATGGAAGCCCTGACCATTTATGGTCTGGTGGTTGCTCTGGTATTGCTGTTTGCTAACCCCTTCAGCTAACCAGGTCGTTTGGGTTGGGAGCACTGCTTGCTCCCAACTGCTTTCACACCTGCTTTCGATATAGACATCCTGATTTGAGCTTGGGGCCTAGACGTGATGATTTGGACGTTGCTGTTAGCTGTTGAAGAAGCTGCTGAAGAGGGGGGTGGGTTGTTTGATTTAAACGCCACTCTGCCACTGATGGCAATTCAGTTTTTGATCTTGGCAGCGGTTTTAAACGCTATTTTCTATAAGCCACTCGGCAAGGCGATCGATGAGCGTGACGACTATGTTCGCACTAATGTAGTGGGGGCTAAGGAGCGTTTAGCGGAAGCTGAGAAAGTCGCGAAGCAGTATGAGCAAGAACTGGCCGACTCACGACGGCAAGCTCAGGAGATTGTGGCTGCGGCCCAGGCTGAGGCGCAAGCGGTTGCTGCTCAGCAGTTGACCGAGGCACAGCAGGAGGCTCAGGCTCTCAGAGAGCAAGCTCAGAAAGAGCTTGATGCCCAAAAGGAATCGGCATTTCAAACCTTAGAACAGCAGGTCGAACAGCTGAGTCATCAGATGTTGGACAAGCTACTAAGTGCTGCATAAGTTCACCCCCAGGCTGGGTGTCTGCCTGACATTTCATTGACCGTAGGAAGAAGACTGCCATGACAAGTGTTTGGCTGCTAGCGAGCGAAGAAGGTGGTTTCGGATTAAATTTCGATATTCTTGAAACCAACTTGATTAATCTGGCCATCGTAATTGGTGTACTGATTTATTTCGGCAGCAAGTTTTTAGGAAACACCTTGGCGAGCCGCCGCGCCACTATTGAAGAGGCTATTAACGATGCTGAGCGTCGTCAGCGTGAGGCGACAGCTGCTTTGGCTGAGCAACAGCAGAATTTAGCTCAGGCTCAGTTCAAGGCTAAGGAAATTGTCGAAACCGCAAAGCAGAATGCGACGAAGGTACGCGAAGATATCTTGGCTCAGGCCAAATCGGATATCGAGCGGATGCAGGCTGCTGCTCAACAGGATATGTCTTCTCAGGAAGAGCGCGTGATGCGTGAGCTGAGACAGCGCATTGCGGAACTGTCAATTGCCCGCGTTGAGAATGAGCTACCGAATCGGCTTACTGCAGATGTTCAAAGTAGCCTCATTGATAAAAGCATTGCACTGCTGGGAGATTAATTATGAGCACCAACACCGCAGCACTCACGATCGCCGATCCCTATGCTCAGGCTTTAATGTCAATCGCGAAGGAGCAGCAGCTAATCGATCGCTTTGGTGAAGACTCCCAGGCTGTACTGGAAGTCCTTGGCAGTCTTCTTCCTACGGTCAATGAAATGTCAGGCAG
>JBCBTQ010000044.1:0-31879 GCA_039818605.1 Cyanobacteria bacterium J06639_14
CCCTTTCACTTTCTGCTAACGCGATCGCACCCAACCTTGAATCTGAATCTGAATCTGAATCTGGATCTGTGCCTGAACCAGAGGTTTTAAAACTCACAGATTTACCCCACCCGCCACGTTCTCAACCCTCTCCTAAACAGTCAAAACCCTTGCCTAACAAGGAGTTAACGTCTCCTTCACCCACGGTGCGGATTCAGATTGAGCATTTAGATCAACTCAACTATGCCGTCGGTGAACTGCTTACCAATCACAACCAACAGTCCCTCCAAGCAGAACAAACCCAAACAGCCATGCGCCAACTCTATGCGCGGCTGCGACAGCATCATCAACTGTTAAGCCAACTACAGGATTGGCTCGACTATCCAACCATGCCGCAGGCTCAAAGCGCGAATGGCAATGGGGGCACAACATTCTCTACACTCACCGCTCCCTTTCATGCTGAGTCGCTGGGCTCTGATAAATCCTCCTCATCGTCGTACCCCTTA
Source organism: Cyanobacteria bacterium J06639_14 (assembly GCA_039818605.1). Classification (GTDB taxonomy): domain Bacteria; phylum Cyanobacteriota; class Cyanobacteriia; order Phormidesmidales; family Phormidesmidaceae; genus SIO1E4. Next base: position 486 of record JBCBTQ010000044.1, read on the forward strand.
CCCATGGGATTTGATGCCCTGGAACTAGAGCAATACAGCAAACCGCAACTCGTCATTCAATCCCTTTTGGATGACACAGTGCAATTGACCGAAGCGGTAGATGCGGTGGAATTGTATACGCGCCAATCACGTCAGACCCAAGAAAAGCAAGGGCGGTTATTGCTCAAAACGCGAGGGGCTCTAATTGAAGGTCGAATGTTTCCCATGGGGCAGCTCTTTGAGCGGTTTCCTCGGGTTCTGCAACAATTGGAGACGCTCCACCATAAACCGATAGAACTCACCTTGCAGGGGAATGAGGTGTTAGTGGATAAGGCGATCGGAGAAAGACTTTACGATCCGATTCTGCACTTGGTACGCAATGCCTTTGACCATGGCATCGAACCCGTTGAGGTACGACAACAACGGGCCAAACCTGAAGCCGGACAGCTTGAAATTGTGGCCCACCACCAAGGCAAACACTTGATCATAGAAGTCCGTGACGATGGTGAGGGGCTGAATTTTGAGCGTATTCGCCAGCGTGCCGTCGAGCGACAACTAGTCTCGCCAGAACAATCAAACCGCCTCAGCCCAGCTCAACTCACTGATTTGTTGTTTGAACCAGGCTTTTCAACCGCGTCCCAGATCAGTAGCCTCTCGGGGCGCGGGGTAGGTTTGGATGTTGTCCGTAACCAGCTACAGTCGCTTCGAGGTGAAATTGCGGTAAATTCGGTTGCCCATCAAGGCACCACCTTCACCCTTAAGATTCCCCTCAGCCTAACCATTGCCAAATTGCTACTGTGTCAGGCAAACGATAGAGCTTATGCCCTTCTGCCTGATGCGGTAGAGCAAATTTTGATTCCTCAAGCGGATCAAATTCGGCAGCGAGAACATTGCAAATCCTTGTGTTGGGGCGAGGGCGACGAGGTTTGCCTGGTTCCCATTTATGCGTTGTCGGAGCTATTGAATTATCCCGAGCAAGCCCAACAACTCCCGAGTCAAACAACCGTGTCTTCCATGACCATGACGCCTCTGCCCTATGTTCTCTTGATCCGTCATCAAGAGGTACTCATAGGCTTGGAAGTGGACCAAATGCTGGGCGAACAAGAACTTGTGATTCGCCCTTTGGACCCGCTCCTAAAAACCCATGATTATATTTATGGAGCCAGCATCTTAGCCGATGGTCAGCTGACCCTGGTACTTGATGGGGAAACTTTGGCGAGGAAAGCCACGGCTCTGCAGGCTGATCAAAATGCTGTGAGTGAGGTTGATTCATTCGCCACCGAAACATCAGTAGTCCCCAACCATCGCCCCCAACTGACGGGTGCTCCCCCCTTGGAAACGCCGACCAAACAAGGGCAAAAGCTCCTGGTTGTGGATGATTCGATTACGACACGCCAAACCCTCAAACTCACCTTACAGAAGGCTGGCTATCAAGTTATTCAAGCCCAGGATGGTCAGGAAGCCGTTGAGCAGCTATTGCAGCATCCCAATGTTCAATTGGTGATTTGCGATATTGAAATGCCTCGGATGAATGGCTTTGAGTTCTTACAGCATTGTCAGCACGATCCGGCTTTGGCTGATTTCCGTGTGATGATGCTGTCCTCGCGAAGCAGTGACAAACATCGCCTTTTAGCTGAGCAACTGGGTGCGATCGCGTATATCAGCAAGCCTTATTTAGAGCACAAGTTGTTAGCAATGATTGCTGAGTTACTGCAGGTAAACGTATTGAGTTCAGTTTCTGAGTGAGAGAGTAAGCCATGACATTAATAAGGCCATTACCCACAACGAAATCAAGGTTGGCCGAGGATCGGCAAAAGTTTGTGGCCTTTCCGATCGCAAATCAAACCTTAGCGATCCCACTGAGCAATGTTTTGCGTGTTTTGCGCCATGAACCAGACAAACAAGATAGCGATCTGAATCGTCTGGGATTACTTCAAATTGGTCGCTACACAATTCGAGTTCTCAATCTGCATCAGTGGCTAACACCAAACTTTACATCAGTAAATCCAACGTCCCAACCCTTTCTGATCGTTGCCCGGAGTGCTGAATGGGAACCTTTCTGTATATGGGCTGATGGCCTACCCGATTTGGTCGAATTAGCACCCAATGCTTGGCGATCGCTCCCGCCATCAGCCAGCGCTTCGTCTGGTTTTTTGGAACTGATCAGTCATACAGCAGCGGTAGCCTATGGGGAGGGTAACAAAACCGTTTTCCTCCTGGATATTCCACGTGCTTTAAATGCTCGGGCACCTGAGATTATGGCCTTACCCTCATAAATTTGATGTCATAGAGATATCTTCTAAATAGCGTGAGTCTTAGACAAGGATAGAATCAATATTCGCGCCGTCTTTCACCTGTGGGCAAATCAGACTCGGTCGACCAATGCCATAGCCTTGAGCGTAATCTACCCCGATGTCCTTAAGCTGGTTCAAGATGTTTTCGTCTTCGACAAACTCAGCAATCGTCAGCATTTGCATCATGTGAGCTACTTGATTGATCAGCTTAACAATTGTGCAATTGTACTGTTCACTAGCGATATGACGTACCAAGCTACCATCAATTTTGAGATAATCTACCGGTAGGTTCTTAAGATAACCAAAGGATGATACGCCACTACCAAAGTCATCCAGGGCAAACTTCACGCCAATAGCTTGTAACTTCTTGATGAATACTTGGGCTTGGTCCAGGTAAGAAATGGCAATTGTCTCAGTAATCTCAAAACATAAACATTCCGGAGCCACCGTTGACTCTTGAATCAGTCTCATGACAAAGTCAAGAAATCGAGCATCACTTAGGCTAGCCCCTGAAAGATTGATCGAGACTTGTGTCTTTAATTGAGGAAATAATTGTTCGTATTGTGTGATTACTTTCTCAACGACCCAACGATCAATCAGGCTTATCATGCCATAGCGTTCTGCAATTGGAATGAACTGGCTGGGTGAGATAACGTTTCCCTGTTCGTCTGTCATCCGCAGCAAAATCTCAACATGGGAATACTCAGTAGCTTGAGCGATCGATTGGATCGGTTGCTGCATGAGAAAAAGTCGATTTTCTTCAATCGCTTGAGATATATTGGCAATGCGAGACATCTGAGTTTGTCGTGTCTCGAGTTCAAGATCATTGTAGGTAGCTGTATAAATGCGGCCCCGTCCCAAATCCTTGGCTTTATAGCATGCCAAATCAGCCCGACTCAAGAGTTCAGTCGTAATTGCTTGCTTTGAACTAATCGGTACGATCCCCACACTGACGCCAACATTAAACTGACGTCCCTGCCAGTTGAAACGATAGCTATGCACTTTATCGATCAACCTTTGGCAAATACGTTTTCCTTCCTTCAAAGAACAGTTTTCAATAATTAGACCAAACTCATCACCACCCAGTCGGCCTAAATGATCCCCTGAGCGTACCGACTGTTCGAGGAGATGGGCCAACTCTGAGAGCAACTGATCCCCGGCTAAGTGTCCAGCCGTATCATTGATAATTTTGAACTGATCCAAATCGAAATAGCACAAGACTGACATCATGCCGCATTGTCGCGTATGCATGACCGTATTTTGCAAGCGCGTGTCAAATTCATTGCGGTTAATCAACCCAGTCAAGGAATCGTGAGTTGCCTGGTAGTCGAGATATTGGGCCAGGTTATGCTCCGCTGTAATTTCTCGCTGAACACCGCGATAACCCAAAAAATTCTGATGCTGATCAAAGATCGGTCGACCATTTAATTTAAAGCTGCGCACCCCATTCTGGGTTTCCCGCAATCGAAACACAAAATCTTTGATCGGTTGGCAATTTGTGACCAGGCTTTCAAAGCGATCGCGGTCAAACTCCAAAGTGGAAAACTGCAACAAAATCGCTTGATAGGATTGACCTATAAATTGCTGGGGTGATGACTGTGCTTGCGTACATAACCGGCCAGAAAGATAAGACAGTCGCAATTCGGCATCAAGTTCCCAGAAGGTATCGGCCCCTATTTCAGCAAAGTCTTTATAGCGTTGCGCATCTTCTTTAACGATGCTGTTTTTTGACCACCGATACCGCGATTTTTCTAGGAGCAGCAAAATAGCAGAAATTGTCAGAAAACTAGTTGCTGCACCCCAAAAAATCAATTCATGATGCCTAATAGATAAATATGTAAAATCAACTAAGTTTACAACTAAGCCTTCGAAAAGTTGTTTCTTCAAGACAGAAATAAGCATTTTAGGTTAAGAATAAATGAATCAACCAAAAGAATTCATCTGCTACTTTTAGGGGGTCTCTTAACGACGACGATTCAGTCAGGTATGAACTGTGAGTAACTACCAAAGGCTCTTCTTGGAGGTTGGGGCGAGGCAGCAAAACCCAACACTAGCAACGGTTTCGTTGGGTTGGCGACAGCATAATCTCACCACAGCAGAATGAGGGTTTCTAAAGTTTTGTCCGTTAGCCTGATATTAGTTACTTACCGGTTGGGCTCAAAGTACCCAATTTTTGTTTCCGCACTTATGCCAGGTTGATTAGCTTTATGTAATAAGGCACTTGTTTTTATGGAACACTCATAATGTGTCAACAATGTGTCAGTCTGCGTGTTTCTAGGTGAGGTGATGATTAATTCTTACGCAACCGAAATTTCTCGCCTCGTCCCAATGCTCCAACTAGCGTTGAGTCCTTGAGAAGCGAGCCCAAGCAGTGGAGAAACTGTTAGCTCTACAAAATAAAAGTGTGCGCCCACTGCATCTGCTTCGCGTAGACAACCGTATACCTAGATAGAAATAACTGTTCTGCAGTCCCGCGTTTATATGCCTGTTAGTTCTAGCCCCTTTACGCCTGTGGTTCCCCCAATCGCTGACACTGTCTTGGTCAAAAGGCTCTGGCAAGGCGATTTGGATGCCTTAGGGGCACTGTATGATCGCTACTCTGGTTTGGTCTACACGACCGCATTGCGTAGCTTACGGGATGTAGCCAGTGCCGAAGATCTAACCCAGGATGTATTTTTAACTCTGATGCATAGCCGTGCCTACGATCCTAAACGCGGCTCACTCAGTAGTTATCTCAGCCTCCTGACCCGATCGCGAGCAATTGACCGACTTCGGGCACAATCAACTCACCATAAATACCTCAACCGTTGGCAGCAACATTCTCAACCGTTGGAGCCGAGTCCTATGGAGCATGCTAGTCAGCAAGAACGACATACTTTCGTCAGAGATGCCTTGGATCAACTCACAGAGCCACAGCGACAGGTTCTAGAACTGAGCTATTACCAAGGCCAATCTCAAACAGAAATTGCGAATCACTTGGGAGTCCCGTTGGGCACCGTTAAAAGTTGGGCCAGGCGAGGTTTATTGCGGTTGCGATCGCATCTTCAAGATCAACTCAGCGAGGAGCAACCATGAAAGATCTATCGCTTCCAGATGAGCTGCAAGTTTTGGCAGCTGGCTATGTTCTGGGTGATCTTAGTTCTGAAGAAATGGCTCAATTTCAGCAGTTGCTAGCCATTCAGCCTGAACTTGTTCAAGTTGTAACCTCGTTGCAAGAAACCCTAGCCCTGTTGCCCTATGGACTCCCGCAACAAGTGCCGCAGCAGCAAGTGCGATCGCGTTTACTAGAAGCCGCTCAGCCACCAGCTAAGGCAATCCCCGCAGCACCTTCCTCCAGCCCCCCAATCAAGCGGCGATATCTTCCCTGGTCGACTCGCTTGGTCGCGTCACTGGCCATTGTCATTGGGGGATGCAGCCTGTGGCTAACGCATCGTGTAGTCAGCCTGCAAGCTCAGTTAGCGACCGCTGAGCGACTGGTGGAAATAGCCGTTACTGACACGACTGGTTCTGATAATGTTGCTGCAGAGCCCTCCGTAGCAAGTTCAGCCAACGGGTCACTGAATCAAACGGGATTAGACCTCTCACAGTTGGTACAAGATCATTTAGAATCGCTAGTGCGATCGCAAGGTCCAGTTGACGTCATCGCAGCTGACCCAGATGCGCTTTTAGGCTTGTTTCCTATAGCCGAGCAGATACCCACTATTGCCTCCCCCCAAATCACCCTCCTGGGCGGCAGCCACTGCCAATTCGGCAAAGCTGAAGGCATTCGGCTGACTTATCAGTTACCTGCCGAGCGGAAAATTTCGCTTTACCAAATCGACCCGAATGGTGACCAACTGTCGGAATTTTTAGAAGCCCAGGTCATTCTGAAATCCCGTAACATCAACCTAATTCTCTGGCGTGAAGAGAATTATCTGTATGCCCTAGCGGCTGAATTACCACTAGCCGATTTGCAAACCCTCGCTCAAACGATGGAGCCAATTTAGTATGTCTTTATCAAAATTGTTACCTAGAAAACTCGTTCGTTACCTGGCAATTGCGATCGCGGCAGCGGGCCTAACAATTCTGGCTGCTTGCTCTTTCCCAACAGATACAACTGCTGGCCATGCGCCGCCGCCAATCGAAACCACCTCGGGGGAATCAGAAATTGCGTTAGCTGAGCACCTCGCTAGCATTGATGCCAAAAAGTATGGAGCACACTGGTGCCCCCACTGTCATTCGCAGCAGGCTCTATTTGGCAAAGAGGCCTTCGCCAAAGTCACTTATGTTGAGTGTGATGCTGATGGCCAAAACTCCCAAACCGCTACGTGCCAAGCTGTCGGGGTTACCAGTTATCCTACTTGGGAAATCAATGGTGAACTGTACGCTGGGGTTCAACCTCTAGAAGTACTTGCCGGGATCTCAGGGTATTCAGGACCTACTGATTTCAAGAACCAGGGAGAGTAGCGCAAGTACTTCGTATACCCGTAGAGGCGCGACATGCCGCGTCTCTACGGGTATCACCTATTCTCGTAATGGGGATTAGCCATGCGGATTCGGTCTGAAATGATTGAAATCTTTGCAATTCCTATTGCCCTAACGCACTTTCAGCTTCCTAAAGCCGTTCAAGCGCGTTTACAATTGCTGTTCGATCGCCAGGATAACGGTAATATGTTGTCCCATACCGCGCAGCCGGAAGCTGCAGAACTTGTCGAATTAACGGAGTTTTTATCTTTGCTGCATTTGCGCTCAACCCGAGCATTAATATGAAAGCATTGGTGACAGGGGCAAATGGATTCACTGGCTCTCACCTGGTTCGAGCCTTAGAGGGGCGAGGCGATAGTGTCGTGGGGCTGGTGCGTAAAACCAGTAATCTATCGCGTTTGGCCCAGTCCAACGTGCAATTGTTCTACGGTGACATTACCGATCGCGAAGCCCTTAAAACAGCGATGGATGGTGTCGATACCGTTTTTCATACGGCAGCCTGTGTGGATTTGGGCACGGTCAACGAGGCCGAAATGGAACGGGTGAATGTGGACGGGACCCGTGCAGTCTTGGAAGCGGCACAGGCTGCATCTGTATCAAAACTGGTCTACTGCAGCACCATTGGGGTCTTAGGGGATACCCAAGGTCAGGTGGTGGATGAAACCTATCAGCGCACGCAGAAAGACTTTTCATCTGCCTACGATCGCACCAAGTATGAAGCTCAGCAATGGGTGGATCGTTTTGCTGATCAGGGCTTCCCCGTTGTCAGTATCCTTCCAGCCGGGATCTTAGGCTCCGATGATCCCCATTTTGGTCCGGTGTTTCGGCTATTTCTTAGTGGGCGCTTGAAACTGTGGCCGGGGGGCGATCGCATGACGGGCATTGTTCATGTAGATGACCTAGCGGCAGCGATGCTTTTAGCAGCGGCGAAGGGCTCCCCCGGCGATCGCTTCATTATTGCCGCCGGGGAACTGAAAACGCGGGAGATGTTCGCCTGTCTCTCTGAGACGACGGGAGTTGCCGTACCCGCCGATGCCCCGGAGTGGCTAATCCGTTTGGTTGGCAATCTCCTGGACCCAATTGGCCAACTCACGGGTTGGAATCTGCCCCTAAATCGAGAGCGGGTGCATTACATTTACGATCGCTGTGTGCGGATCGATGCCACGAAGGCACGGGCGGTGTTGGGGTGGCAGCCGCGATCAATTGAGGAAACATTGCGATCGGCATTGCCAATCGATTAATGCCTTATGGTCTGTTCTTCATACACTAATTGCCGTTTAATCGCATAGCAATTACTCGCTTTGCCGAAGGGTTCTTGAAAATCTCATCTAATCATTGAAGGGCAATAGAGCCATAGAAATGTATGCTTGGAAACCCTGAAAATCTTTATCCGTAGTGAGGATGCTGTAGCCCCGACGATGAGCTACCGAACAGATCAAGAAATCAGTATTTGAACCCTGAATGCCATGGCTACGACAGGTATTGAAAAACTCTGCAGCAAGCTCATAATCTTCAGGCACCAGCCCTAAATCTGGGAAAGCTTGCAGGTAATCTCGCAAGCGAGCAAACTGCTCAGAACTACGAATTCCAGAAAGTATTTCTTGACGAATTGCACCTATCAAGGCAACCTGTTCATCGTTAATCAGCATTTGCAAGCTTGTTACAGCAGGAGCATCATCCGGTGATTTTCTCCGACGCAGAGCTAACGACCAAACAGAAGTATCAACAATAACAGTCATGACCGCTGACGTTGCTGCTTGTAGTCATATTCTTCGTCATAATCAATGGTGCCAAAAAGGTCTAAGACCTTAAGCCGTTTGCGACGTTGAATATATTCACGAAGAGCTGCTTCAACCAAAGCATCAATGGTTGTGGAGTAACCGTCAAGGGATAATGCCTCCTGTAATAGGGCTTCATTTATGTTGAGCGATGTAGTCACGCCGACTCTGCCACGACAACTGAGTTAATCGTATCGCGCGAGCTTAGCTTCTTCAAAGAATCGCTTCCCAGCATAATCTGGAAACCCTTCCATCGTGAGCATGATTCATCATTAACGATAGCTGAATGTCAATAACTGGCTACCGTCAACGGGTGCATCCCAATTGTGTATTCAAGCTATCTTGCCCTCTCCCTAAATCCCTCTCTCAATCTCGGGAGAGGGACTTTCTCCGGCCCCCCTTCTCCCAAATTTGGGAGAAGGGGCTGGGGGATGAGGGCCATTTGCAAAACTGGGATGCACTCGCCGTCAACCCTCTGATAGCAAATAGGTCATCTTCAGCTGCCGTCACTGGCTCTTCGATATAATTAGCCCAGACATTCTTGAATGGAGACAGGTTACCGATGACGAACCTGTTGGTCCAATCGGCACAGACGCCAGTGCCGATTGATCTTTCTGCACTGATCACCCTGCCCAAGATAAGTGATCAGCAATTTTATGATTTTTGTCGGACAAATTCCGAGTTACGGATTGAGCGGAATGCTAGTGGAGAAATCATTGTGATGCCCCCAGCATTTGCGGACACTGGTAACCGTAACGGCAGAGTTTTTGGACAGCTTTATGTTTAGTCGGAAGCAGATGGGACGGGTGAAGCTTTTGATTCTAGTTCAGGCTTTACCTTACCGAATAGCGCAATGCGATCGCCGGATGCCGCCTGGATTTTGTCTGATCGCTGGCAGACGTTATCGCCTGAACAACAAGCGTCCTTTGCCCCGATCGCGCCTGATTTTGTCATGGAGTTACGGTCTAGTAGCGATACATTGACCAGCCTGCAGGAAAAAATGGAGGAATATATGGCGAATGGAGTGCGGTTGGGATTGTTGATCGATCGCAAACATCGTCAAGTCTATATTTATCGACCGAATCAAGCCCCGGAGATTTTAGATGACCCTGAGTTTGTTCGTTGCGATCCCGAAATGCCACGGTTTGTGCTGAAGATGGCGAAGGTTTGGTAAGGATATTAAAACGCCAATCCAACTTAATCTATAGACTTCTATCCCTCCTCGAATTGGCAAATCAGGGTGCTCACACCGAATGGACGTAATTGTCAGAAGCTAGCTCGACAAGGGTCATGAACCAGCAAAAACTGCGCGAAAAAATTGAGCAAGCTGCAAGAGAAAACGCAACCCACTTAGACATCAGGTTCGATCGCGATAGCATCCGTGGCCAACTCCAGAACATCCCTCTAATCGGGCGGTGGGTTGATCACCCCCTGAGCAGCCTGCCCCCCGAAATCGGCCAACTGGTTAATTTGCAAAAGCTATCCCTCAGTTTCAACCAACTGAGCAGCCTGCCTCCAGAAATCGTACGGTGGGGTGTGATAATCCCCCTTATTTGGATGTCAACATTTCTAGCCTGATTGATGACATCACCCCAAACACCATGTCACAAAACTCATCCCAGACTACAACCCGTGACCAGGTTTTCATCAGCTACAGCCATCAAGATAGAGCACTCTTTGATGAACTCAAAATCTGGCTCAAACCCTTAGAGCGTACTAGCAAACTCAAGGTTTGGGATGATACTAAAATCAAACCTGGTGACCTGTGGCGGCAAGAAATTGAACAAGCTCTGGCATCAGCAAAAGTTGCCGTACTTTTGGTCAGCCCTCACTTTATGGCGTCTGATTTTATTGATAAACATGAGTTGCCGCCCCTTCTAAGTGCAGCTAAAACAGAAGGACTCACGGTCATTTGGATACCCATTAGCTACAGCCCCTACAAAGATACTGAAATTGAGCAATACCAGGTTGATCACTCTCCCCAAGAACCTTTGGATACCCTTGAGAAACCGATGCGCAACAAAGCTTGGAGTGAGATTTATCAGGCGATTAAAACCGCATTTAATGATTAGGTAAGAGCGATCGCACTAGATTGCGACGATAGTGAGCTCAGCCATGCCCAATATACGACTTAATGTTGGATCGGCAGACTAATAATAAATTCGGTTCCCTGCCCCACTTCTGTTTGCACGTCTAGATGGCCCCCATGTTGTTCTACGACAATTTGGCGGGCGATCGCTAATCCTAAACCTGCCCCTTTCCCGTTCTCTTTTGTCGTGAAGAAGGGATCGAATATTTTATCAATAATGTTAGGTTCCATCCCGATCCCATTATCTTTAATGGTGATAACAACCTGCTGATCCGAGTGAAATTTAGTTTCAATCAAAATAACACCCGTATCCAGTGGGCTTACTCTTTTCTGAGCGATCGCATCAATAGCATTGCTTAGGATATTCATAAACACCTGGTTCATTTCCCCCACAGCACAAGTCACCAATGGCAGTTTTCCATAGTTTCTAAAAACTTGAATTGTAGTCATCTTTTGTCTCAGGATCATCAAGATGCTGTCAAGATTTTCGTGCAGGTTAATGGCTTTATAACCCGCTTCGTCTAGACGCGAAAAGTTGCGCAACGCTAAGACAATATCTTGAATGCGCTGAGTTCCTCGGTGCATCGATTGCAAAATTTGCGGAATATCGTCTTCAATCAGCGTAATATCTACACTTTCTCGTTCCGAGCAAAAACTCCCAGGAAGTAATGGAAGATGATGATCGTATAAGTGAATCACCTTAAAGAGGTCTTGAATATATGCGTCGAGATAATAGAGATTGCCATAAATAAAACTGAGCGGGTTGTTAATTTCATGAGCAATGCCTGCTGTCGTTTGTCCCAGCGCCGACATTTTCTCACTTTTCACGAGTTGCATCTGCATCCGCTGTAGCCTTTCCAAGGCATCCTGCAAATCTTGACTCTTTTGTTCAAGAGCCTTTTGCGATGTGCGCAATTCATGAATGACATTTTTGAGTAAGGCTTCTTTCGTGGCTACGTCAGATTCAATTTGCCCTCGCTCCCTTTCCGATCGCTCCAGCTTTTTCCGTAAGATGCGAATGGTTTTCTCTAATTCCTGAATCTTCGCATGGTGCTCCTGGTGCCCCATAGTGCTTTTAGGTATCTCCCAAAAGTAGTGTGACAAAGGTTTTGTTATGAAATTTTGATTGACTGTGCTGTTTTAGCGGTGCAATTTCACCATAGGCGTAAAATCCGCAGCAGGGTAAACCTTGAGGCAAGCAGGTTTTCGCTAATTGATATTCCTGAGGCGTTAAGGTGCCTAAAATGCGGCGGCGAGCAGCACAGGAAACTAATAAGGCCGAATTTGGCTCCGTACCTGGGTAGTGGGCGATCGCTTCTTGCAATGAGGTTTTAGACGCTTTCAGAATGTCTTCACGCGAGGCATCTGTAATCTGAACAATCGCTTGTTCTGGCAGGTCGGCAAAAAAGGTGACACTGCCAGTTTCTGGATCATAGCCATTGGGTGCTCGCATATAAAAGCGATCTTCATCTTCAAAGACAGCTAGGGCATGAATGGCATAGTTTGCCGTAAATGTCTCCGGTCCAAGATACTGCTGGTAAAAATCAAGGGCTCGCTGCCCCTCAATTTCATACACCACATTCCCCTGGACTTTGGTAATGCGACTTTTAGGACTGATCGGGGTCCATCCACTAGCGACCCCATGAGAAACCAGCAAATCACCTGAGAATAGGAGCACAGGCACGGCATCACTGAGAACTTCATCTTGAAAAAATTGGTAAGTCCGATCAAAGGTATAGTCATCAGCAGTCAACCCCCCTACAACTGGAACGTTTTGGCCCAAGCTGTGTTTGAGTCCTTCGAGAATGACGACGCCACTACTCGTGAGGCTTTCGGGAAAAGTTAGACATAACTTTGGTGGAGTCGAACAATTGGCTTGGGCTTGCGCGATCGCTGCGTGCGCTGCTTGAGCAGGAGCCTGAGCAGCATTGCGGCCTAACCCAGCCCGAATTTCCACGGTATCTGACGCAAAAAGCATGAGCGTCAGAGAATCTTGCTGAAACTCTAGCATGGAGGAAATTTCACCATTAGTAGTGCCACCAATCAGAGCAATACCAGGAAAAGCCTGCTGTATTTTTTGCAAAATAAGCGTATGGTCAAAATCAATTGCCGTGAAGAGAACTCCGGCTTGAGGTGTTATTCCAGCTAAAGAGTGGGTACATCTGTCGATGGCCTCAGTAATTGCCATCAGTGAGTCCGGATCATTACTGTGACCAATGACACTCTTAAACATAAGTTTGAAAGTTGATGTGAGTCTAATCTTAGTGAAGCGCTCTTATCATTCCCAGTAATCAACGATTTCACTCTAGTCTTTTAGAGACTCTGACAAAGCAATTAAAATAACGAGCTTTCTTCTGCTCCCAAACGGGAACTAAATTACCAGAAAGGGCACTTAAAGCTTGCAAGTACTTTAAGTGAAGCATATTTCCAGTAATGGGAAATATGTTCTTAATTTCCTTTCAGGAAAATTTTTAAGTCTTAGAAGGTCTATTCAGTATGCCTACACTAAAGAAACATTAGCCCCGAGTTGTTCAACAACTTGGGGCTAATGTTTTCACTGGCCTGATATATCCCTGTTCAGTTAAGGCTAGTACATTTGGTTCGAGACAAGATATTAGGTTTAGAGCCTAGGGTTGGGCTTGATTTGCATACAAACCGCTATCGCCCTTTTAAATGCCTGGGATAAATGGAATATCAGGAATGGGGCTGCCAGAACCACCCGGAACAGGAATCTGATTAATGAGATTCCGTATCTGCCGAACAGCATCCTCGCCAGCATCTTCCACATTGTCAATGGCCGTGGTGGCCGTGCCATTAATACGATTAACAGCAGCGGTAGCCGCACCATTGATGCGATTGACGGAGGTCGTGGCGGCACTGTTAAGGGTATTCACGGCTTGGGTGGCTTCTTGGGTAAGGGTGTCCACAGCCGTGCGCCCTACCTGTTCCAAACTATCTATGGCAGTATTGCTGACTGCTTCTAGAGTATCGACCAGGGTTTGGGCCAAGGTTTCCACATCATTCCAAATGTCTGCCGTCCATGCCAAGGTTTCTCGCCAGCGGCCAGCGGTCCATTCGGTCGTGGCATCCCATACATCGTCAGGCCAGTTAGCGATCGCCCCCCACCCGACTGCGGTCCACTGGGTCGATGCCCGCCAGGCTGCCCCAATCCACTGGGTTGTTGTATCCCAGGCATTATCAGACCATTGGGTGGTGGACTCCCAACCCGCATCGAGCCAGTCAGCCGTAGCCCGCCAAGCGCCTCGGGACCATTCGGTAGTTACATCCCAAGCGGTATCGGACCAGGTCGTGATGGCGCGAAAGGCCGCATCGGACCATTGATCAATCGCTACGTAGGCCGTCCGTGGCCAGGCTTCGGCTCCTTCAAAAATCGCGACCAAAGTGCGGCCCACACTCACCACTTCGTAGCCAGCAGTTACCAGGGCACGAGACACAAGCGCGAGTCGATCTTCGAGAGCATAGAGAATACGGGCTGCTGCACCGACGCCAAGCTCTAAGGACTGCAACAAGGCTCGGGCCACTGCTGCCAAGGAATAGCCCACGGCCAGTAGGGCTGCTGATACTTGCTCAGCAGTGGCGTTAAAGACCGTAGCGATGATGCGAGCAATGGTGACCACATCAGCCCCCGCCCCTGCTAACACCTGGATGACCTCGTTGATGCCATAGGTGGCCTGGGCCAGAATACGAGCCGTTGCTTCAAAGCTACGACCGTAGACATCGCGGAAAAACACCCCTAACCGCTCAAAGTTTTGGCGCGTGGCAACGTCTTCGAAGAATTGGTTCAGGCCCTGACGTAGTAGCTCCACGGCCTGATCTTCAATGTTGCGCAGTTCTCGGGGGGTTTCAACCGTGGTGTGGGGCAGGTCAAATTCAAAGCCATTGAACTCAAATTGCCCCCCCACCATCGCTGAGGCAAACAACAATTGGCGCTCTATCGTGAGGGCGGCATGAAAGCGGTTATCGACGGTGATCTGATCCGCTACGGGAATGCCTTGGAAGGTGATCGGCCCTACGGTCAGGTTGAGATCAAAGGCTACCTCACCCGCAAGGTGGAAGGTTTGCACCAGCGAGGTGGCACCGACGGATTCTGCCAGCGTTCCCACAACGGGGGGAACATCGGCAAAGTAGGTGAGATTGTATGCATAGATATCCCTGAGATTGCCCTCCAGAACGAACCATAGATTATTGTTGCTGAGGCCAATCAGCGTATCCTGGGCAATGTCAAACAATGACACGCGGCTAGAGATATAGCCTGAAATGGCCAATGAGGGGGAAATCAATCGCTCGATCTGGTTTTGTACAGGGGCGCTATTGATGGTGGCGATCGCCGTATCCACATCCTGGATGTTGTCCGCTGCCTGAATAAATTCACTCAGTTGGGCGGGCAACGTCACAATACCGGGCAAAGGCACAATCAATCGCATTTCAGGACCCGGAGCAATATCCTGCGGTAGGGGAATATCGGCGAAGCGGTCCACCGTCTCAAAATTCTGCGATCCTTCAATGCGTAACATGCTGTCGCTGCCAGGAATGAGTTCCACCGCGATTGGATCCATTACAGAATGGCAGATCAGGCCCGATGTCTCGTCCGCACTGATGTTGGCGTGAGCTTCAAACCCATAGATGCTGGCGGTGCCCCGCGCATAGATGCCCCGGCGAAAAAACTCGCCCACAAAGGTGGTAGACTCCGGCACCACATACCCGTAGATATCCCGCAGAGTCACCGCTGCGAAAATATCTTCTAAACCGTCAAAAAATTGTTCTAGGGGCTCTGGAAAGGTGACGGCATCATTCAACAATCCCAACCCCACGCGAACCAGTCGCAGCATGGGCAGTTCTTCCTGCTCCAACCACAGCACACTGGCAAAAACATTTTGGCCGTTGAAACGAATTCCACCGATTAAATCCAGATCCTCTGCTCCTGGGAGATCCACCCGCAGGCGGCCAATGGTGCCCACTATGGGTAAAGGAATCCGCTGATTCGGATTGAACCCAATCCCCAATTCCATGCCAGCGACTCTGGGCTCACTGCCACGGGGTCCGGGGACGATCGCATCGCGATTGGGATCGTCACCAATAATCAAGTTTCGGAGCCCCAGGGGATTCGTCCATTCTCCTTCCATCCGCAGGTAACCAGATACGCCAATGGAGCGACCGTCCGTAATCACTCGTGTAGTGCCGACAAAGGTCAACGTTTCCGAAGAAGGGGTATCCACCAGCGCTGTACAGGAATTAAACACCTGCAATTCTGGGTTGCCCCCTGACAGCCCCAGGCGGAGCCCGTAACCCAGATTTGTAAACGTGATGGCGTCCAGTTGGTCAATGCTGTACTCGCCAGCAATATCAGTAGACAACACAAAATAGAGGTTATCGGCGAAAGTGCGCTGCCGTCGCTGCGCATCATCCCCTTCATTACCGGGCATGCGATCGCTGCGGTTATTGGCCACAATCGGGCGGGCTGCCGGTCCAGGAATGCGGGGAATGTTGATCAAACCTCCAAGGGATGCCCGGAATACCAGGGCATTGGTGCGAGCCGTTACGCCCAAAATATCTTCAAGAACCTGATACGCTTCGTTCAGTGGTTGATTGTCGGTTAGATCTAAAGTCACATAAAAATTCAGACCATTCTCCCGAAAGACACTCGCCACCGGCAATTGGGGATCGCTCTCCTGGCTATAGGTCCCATCGACGCTAGAAACAATGCAGAATGGGTTCGAAAACCGTAAACCATCCAAATTCTCTACCCCCGGCAAGAATCGCAGCGAGTCCGAAAATTGCCAAGAGTCTGGTAATAGCAACCGTAGATTAAATTGATTGGTATTCAGAAACTCAAACCGCACCAAAAGATTGTCGACATTGAGCAGGCTTACCCGACCTTCAACAATGACTCCGTTGGCCTGAGTCGTTAGGCTCACATCATCAATGGAAATATTGACAACATCCAGAGTTTGGTTCCACAGTTGCACAATGCGATCGCCGAACTCACCCAATATTTCTAATGCGTCAGGTCCAATTGCCAATTGATTGTTGCTAATCGACTGCTCCAGGTACTGAGCAAACCGAACATGATCGGCGGCTGGCAGCACGGGCGTGGGCAGCTCCACCTCAATCTTTTGAACGCCCTCAAGGGTCAGATGGTTACCATTTTGGCTGTGGTCCAAGACGCGCTGATCATTACTTCCATCAAAAGACCAGTAGGCGACTAAGGCATCGCTGCGATTTAACCGCAGACGAATTTCTTCTGGTGATAACACCTGGTTCCACAATCGGATATCGGCCAGATCACCAGCGTAGGCTTCCTCCGGTTCAAATCCTCCCCCCAAAACATCTTGATCTTGTCCCAATATCAAAAATCCTGCGGGAGCCAGCGACCGTTGACGATTAAGCCGACCACTCGCGCGTCTCTCACCATCCACATACACGATGATTTCCCCATCCTGTTGTCGCCAGGTCATTGCCAGGTGATGCCACTGGCCATCGTTGACGGCAATGTCGGTACGAAATGCGCCTCGTCTGACCAGAAAAAATTCCAGGCTGGCCGCATTCCGAATCAGTATCGTATTCGCTACATCGGGAGTGGCGTAGGAGAAAAAAGTGCCTTGATTGTCAGCAGTGGTGCGTAACCAAAAAGCGATCGTTAGCTCGTTAGTTGGAAAATTATTGACGCTAGCAAGCGTCGCGTGATCAGCTTCACCGTTGAACTGTAGGGCATAGGTGGGGGAAAACATAGAATAAACCTGAAGTGTATGTTTGTCTCCCTTAGCTACCCAGTTCAAAGAATAGTTTCCATACCAAAAAGACTCGATTAGATTAAAGTTTTCTCAGTTTTAAGGGAGATTTCTCAGGCTATTCTCAGCAACATAATAGGCTGAATATTTCCTGAGAAAGACCTGATTTTTCGATGGCTTATGAATGTAAATAGAACGAAAAATAACCGCTAAAAAATATTAAATTTGCTCCATAGTTAGAGCCACAACTTATTACGACTCACATCCCATAATCTTCTATTTTTTGTCTTAACCCAAATTCCCCACTTTAAGCTGATAGCCTTATCGTGTGATCCCTATGCGTGTTTTGCGATAATGGCAACCAACTGCCGAACCTCATCATGAAACAATTCGCTGTCGCGATCGCGATCGCCCTCACGCTCAGTGCCTGTCAGACTCCTGAAAACCACTGGCAAAATGCTCTGAATGCAGGCTGGGTTGCTGCGGTATCAGCCCAAACTGCCCGCACGGAAGCGGAGTGGAAAACGGTAGTGGCCCAGTGGTCGGCGGCGATCGCTGAGCTCAAGCAAGTTCCTGAAAACAGTAACGAGTATGCTCAGGTTCAAGCCAAGGTTGAAGAATATGAAGCTAACCGAGGGGCTGCGAATCAACATATGTTACAAGCTCGTACGACCCAACCAGAGAGCATCGACGCAAGCGAAGACCCGACCAAGCGCCTTGCCGCCTTCAGAGCATCACTCAGTACCATTGGCCCGGACAGCGCGATCGTGGCCGATGTGAGCTATATGGAGGCAGACGATAAACGCCGCACCATTTTGATTGAGGTGAACGACGAGTGGCTGTCTCACTCCAAGTCTGTGCGCTTGCGGAACGCTACCAAATTGCAGCAGATCTGGGCCTTGCATCGCGATCCGGAATCACTGGATCGAGCCTATATCAAAATAGAAAGTGCCACCGGCCAACATGTTGGCGGTAGCAGAGCCATCGATGGGTCAATCATTTGGGTAGAGGATTAATCAGCCCTCCCCCTAAGGATTCAGCAGCGGGCTGAGGAGAATTCCCAAGAAGGCCACGCTACCTAGAACAGCCAACACAATGGCCACGGCAAACGAAGGCGATCGCCGTGATACGTAAATCAGGTCATTCCGCTGAATTCGCTGCAGTTGATGGCGATGGTCAAAAGCTGCAAACAGCATGGCAAAGGTTCCCAACGCCACAAAGGAAAGTCCGAGAATACGACTCAAACGCAGGGGATTGACAGCGTCACCCAGATTGGCCTCCAAAACGGCCACGATGCGATCAATTCCCACACCAAAACTAATCAATGACAAACACGTCCGAATCCAGGCCATAAGTGTGCGCTCTTCGGCGGCTCGGTTCCGTTCTTTCGCAAGTTCAGTGCTAGGGCTAGTAGGGTTGGGCGTGTTCTCTGACATCGTTGTTAATTGGAGTCAATAGTACAGCGTAAATTAAGTTTCCCATCTTTAGCGATGGAGGCTTGATCCCCCCAACCCCCCTTGCGCAAAGGGGGCATTCCAATCCAGGTTCTGCATATCCCCTTTTTTAAGGGGGCAGCGACAGCGGGGGATCAAACTGCCACGGCTGAGGCACGAAGATAAATTTAATTTACAGAGTACTAGTATTCGGTGGCGTAAGTTTTCGGACTAGTTTGATAGTGGAAGGGGGGAATAGTGGAAGAGTGGAAGGGTGGTTGGGTGGAAGGGTGGTTGGGTGGTTGGGGCACAGAAATAGTGGCGGTATTTTTGCCACAGAGTACTAGGGGCATTGAGCTTCATTGAGCGCTTGAAATTTGGCCGTTAGTAGCTAGTGGAGAGTTAACTGTGTGCGTACAATGTCAGCAAATCAAGCCATAAACTGTGGCAAGAGACTTGATGACTGAGACCAGACCCCATGGATGCCGCCGATTTGGACAAACGAACTGGCTTAACGAACGAGTTAGCCAAAGAGCGGAATCGAGCTGCGGCTGAACGCACTCTGGCAGCCTGGATCCGCAAGTGCATTACCTTAATTGGTTTTGGCCTCGCCATTGACCAAACGAGCCAAGCCTTATCGTTACAGTCCTCGCCCCATACGCCAGGGATACTCGATGGTCTGACCTCAATGATTGCTCTGGCCTTTATTGCTTTCGGCATTTTTCTATTAGGCATTGCGCTGATGCAATATCGCTTAGAAGTAAAGTCGATTGAACAAGAGGATTATGTCTTACTCTCGGTTACTCAGTTAAATCAATTTGTGGTGGGCGCGATGCTGGTGTTTGGTGTGATCTCCAGTTTGGCCATTTGCCTGGGTTATTTAGAGGTAAAAGCAAGCATCCTCCCTTAAGCAATCACTCTGATCCCAATGCTGACGAAGCAAAGAACTGCGATCGCCATGAGGGCAATGGCGATCGTCTCGCCCAACCGATAGCGCGGCGTATAAACATATGCGGGTTGATCCAGGCGGTAGAGTTCACCCCGATAATCAACTACCGCTGCCATGATGGCGTATATGCCCAAGCCCACAAACAGAAGTCCCAAAACGTGGCTCAGACGCATCGGATTAATCGCATCGCCGACTTGAGCATGGAGTAAATTAACGGCTTGATCGATACCAAAGCCGAGGCTAATCAAAACTAAACCCGAACGAATCCAGGACAGAATCGTGCGGTCGGCGGCAAGGCGATTCCGTTCTTTGGCTAATTCGGTCTTGGGTTTAGGCGGTGGAGAGGAATGGGAAGCCGTCATAACGTAAGCGCACCTGGCATTCTGTCTCAGATCTTGTCAAACGGGGTTGACAACGATACTATCGCTGCGTTTGCCATTATCATCTTCACACTGACCGCCAATCTGACAACCTATTGCCAGATCCGGCTGATCCTTCTAGAATCTGCTGAACTTCAACAGGGTCATCCCAAAGCTATGAGAACACCCCCATCATTTGCGCCACATTCATCACAACAGTTTGGATGGTTTTTAGCAACAGCCTTAGGTGTCATCGCTCATCCCTTCTTGTTACCAGCCGCTAGCTGGGCCCAAACTCCGACCGCGTCATTTTTATCCAGTCACCCTGTTGGAACCGATTCTGCGGTCAGCGATCGCGAGACGCCCTTAACGATCAACCAACCAACGATCGAACCCGATGAGCCAGCCGTTGCGATCGAGGTCCCCGCAAAATCCTCATCGCTGAAAACCATCCGGCTGACTCATCGTGAAGCTTGGTTTCATGAGGATGCCTCAGATGAGCCGATCGCGCCCTCAACCATTGCCCAAGATTTGCTAGTACAGTCTTCCTCTGACTTAGGGCAAGACCGTAGCCAGGCAGTGACCCCCAACCCTCTGGTGATCGGACAACGGCCAGGGGCCGCAAGAACAGCACCGAATTCCTTCTTTTTCACATTTGGCTCTACCTTACGCCGCCCCACAGCCTTACAAGGAATCGCTCGCCCTGTCACAGTCGCCCCACAATCTAATCAACCAGGGGGAATCGGAGTGGGGGGCCGGGTAGGGTTTGCCAATTTAGGGGGCAACAATCAAACTCTCTCTTTGAGCGTCGAAGGGGGGGAGCAGTTGCTAGGCTTTGACCTCGACTTTCGCCAGTTTTTAGCCGACGGTTCAGGATATGCCGTCAACTTTGCCAATCAGCGGGGCGTGGAGACAGAGTTCGACCGTGGCCGTAACGATGTCGATACCCCGAGTGGTGATGACCCTTGGGTACACCGTTTGGGCGGCGGAGTTGAGTATTTTCGTGCCCTGTCCCCCGGTGTCGTAGGGGCGCTGGGGATTTCCTATCAGCGCATTTCTGTTAGAGATTCGCTCTTTACTTCAGGAATTGAACCAGAAGATGAGTTGGGCAATCGTTTAACGGTAAGTGACGATGGTCAGGATGATTTGCTCACCATCAACCTGACAGGTGCTTGGGATCGCCGGAACGATCCTCGCTTTCCGACGGAAGGGTATCGGCTGCTATTCGGCATGGATCAATCCATTCCCATTGGCGATGCCAGTATTCTGTTCAATCGCCTGAGTGCTAATTACACTCAGTTTGTGCCGCTGGATCTGTTTGGCTTTGCCGAGGGACCCCGCACTCTGGTGCTCAATGCTCAAGCGGGGACCATCATTGGCGATGCGCCTCCCTACGAAGCCTTTAGTCTGGGAGGGGCAAGTTCGGTGCGCGGCTATGATTCTGGGGGATTGGGCACAGGGCGCAGCTTTATCCAAGCCACTGCTGAGTATCGCTTTCCCCTTTTTGACCTCAACGTATTTCAGGAAGATATCGATATCGGCGGGACCCTGTTCTTTGACTACGCCACTGATTTAGGGTCTGGTGACACGGTTATTGGTGAGCCCGCCGAAGCCCGCGATAAGCCAGGAACTGGATTTGGCTACGGTGTTGGACTCCGAGCCCTGACACCCATTGGGCCAGTGAGACTGGAATTTGGCCTGAATGACGAAGGCAGCACCCAGATTATTTTTAATATCGGCGATCGCTTCTAGGAAGGAGCTACGTAATACCAGGTCCGGTTTACCGCCCCCTCATTGAGAGACGCGACATGTCGCGTCTTTACAAGAACCATCTGTTTTCCATAACCCTGTGGATTTGATATGAGGGGGGAATTGCGGTGGGGGACCGTGGGTCGTATTACTTGCGGGTGGGGAGTTCTGAGGAACGGGTGGGGGTTGACCCACGCTACGCGGCGGGGCTTTTCTCCGAATTCCGAATTCCGAATTCCTACCCTCCCTCTTTAATCGCCCAAGGGTTGAGTCATGGCTTCTGGGCGCACGCAGCGATCGAATTCTGCTGCCGTGAGGAATCCTAGTTCAACACAGGCTTCCCGTAGGGTTTTGTTGTTGGTATAGGCTTGTTTGGCCACCTGGGCTGCTTTGTCGTAGCCAATCACGGGGTTCAGTGCCGTCACCAGCATGAGCGAATTTTGGAGGAATGTTTGGATTTGGTCCCAGTTGGGTGCTAGGCCAACGACGAGATAATCGGTGAACGTGCGACAAGCGTCTGTAAGCAGGCGAATGGAATGGAGCAGATTGTGAATCATCAAAGGCTTGAACACATTCAGCTCAAAGTTGCCCTGACTGCCCGCGATCGCGATCGCCGCATCGTTCCCCATGACCTGTACGCACACCATGGTCAGGGCCTCACACTGAGTCGGATTCACCTTACCGGGCATAATCGACGACCCCGGCTCATTGGCAGGCAGGTGCAGTTCGCCTAATCCACAACGCGGCCCTGACCCCATCCAACGTAGGTCATTGGCAATTTTCATCAGAGCTGCAGCCAGTGTTTTGAGTGCCCCGCTAGTGGCCACGATCGCATCATGGGCCGCCAGTGCCGCGAATTTATTGGGTGCAGAAACAAAGGGCAGTTGCGTGTACTGGGCGATCGTGGCGGCTACCTGCTCGGCAAACTGAGGATGGGTATTCAGCCCCGTTCCCACTGCCGTACCCCCCAGGGCTAGCTCATATAATTCGGGCAAGCTGGCTTGCAGACGCTGGCTGCCCTTCTCCACCTGAGTGACATAGCCAGAAAACTCTTGTCCCAATGTCAGCGGTACCGCATCCATTAAGTGAGTACGCCCAATTTTCACGATCACATCAAAGTCCTGAGCTTTCTGAGCCAGTGCCTCTCGTAGCCGATCAACTACTGGCAGCAATCCCTGAACTAGCTGCTCCACTGCGGCAATGTGCATCGCGGTCGGGAACGTGTCGTTGGAGGATTGTCCCCGATTGACGTGATCATTCGGGTGAATGGGCATTTTGCTGCCTAAAGTCCCCCCCGCTAACGCGATCGCTCGATTCGCAATGACCTCATTGGCATTCATATTCGTCTGGGTACCACTCCCCGTTTGCCACACCCGTAGTGGAAAGTGATCATCAAGTTTGCCTGCAATGACCTCATCCGCTGCCTGCACAATCAGCGCCGCCTGCTCCTCCGACAACTGCGCCAACGCCTGATTCGTGACCGCCGCCGCCCGCTTCAAAATTCCGAAGGCCCGAATCAGCTCACGCGGCATTACATCTAGCCCAATATCAAAATGCTGCAGCGATCGCTGTGTCTGCGCGCCCCAATAGCGATCGCTCGGGACTTTGATTTCCCCCATGCTGTCAGTTTCAATTCGGAAGGTCATTTTTATCTCGCTTGTATGTTGGGACTCAGGGTTCGCCGTTTGTAGTTCGTGGTTCATAGATCATGGTTGTTGCTTGTATTGAGTCGTCAACCATTAGCCATTAGCTACCCACCATCAACTATCCACCCCTTACCAATAACCAATAACCAATAACCAATAACCAATAACCAATACCACCTTATTCCCTCCACCCTCTACCCCCAACCTGCCACTTCCCAAATTCTCACAAGTCTGCCAAATACAATCCTGTCTCTGTACAAATCCCCTGCATTGGCTTATCCCAAGGATCCCGTGGAATGCTGGGCAAGCGAGCGTATTCAAACACGATCGCAATGCGAGGAATGTTGCGCCATTGATTTTTGCTGAGCATGCGATCGTAGAAGCCGCCGCCGTAGCCGAGTCGATGACCTCTCACGTCGCAGGCGACTGCGGGTATGAGGATCAGATCAACCTGGGATGGCGCAATCTCGGGACAGGTGGGGATGGGCTCGGTAATGCCAAAGCGTCCCGTCCGGAGGCGACGGGGGCCTTGCCACTGATGCCAAACCATTTCTTTTTCGATACAGCGGGGGAGTCCCCAGAGGCGCTGAGAGTTGATCAGAGGACTGATGTCGGGTTCGTTGCGAAAGCTCCAGTAGGCGAGGACGCAACGGGTGTTCTGGAAGCCAGGCCAGCTTTGCAAATGGGCACAAATGCGATCGCTTTTTTGCCGCCAGGTAGGTTCGGGAATGGCTTGTCTAGCCTTGAGCAGACGACGGCGCAAGTCGGCTTTTGCTTGGGGGCGATCGTGATGAAAACTAGAGTGGGCAGGAGAAGACATCGCGTGGTGTAGACAAGGCGTTGAATTGAGCACAGAGAGTGTTGCTACAGAATTTGAGCATTACCCTCATGCGAATGCTCTTAATGTTCACAATTATTCAGGAATCACAGAGCCTCAGGTATCCGCATCAAGCCCCTCATCTTTGGCATGAAATTAGCGGCCATCTGCGGCTTTTCTGTAGAGCCCGGGTTTCTGAATGCGTCATTGATTGGAATACACTAGCGTAACGTTTCAGCTGGGAAGCTCTGGCTGGGGAGGGAGTCAGGAGCTGGGAGCTAGAATCCAGTGTTCTCCTAGCTTGTCTGTTGAAGTCAAACCTCTATCGCTAAAGGTCAAGAACTAGCTCAACGGAGTTTTGAACGGGACCAATGCTGTCGGAAACTGTTTCACGAACAAATCGTGGATCTGATCGGCATGACTACCTTTGAGCAACCAGAGGGTCGTCTCCCAGGAGAAAAAGGAGATGCCGCGATACCCTGCGGCTCTGACGGCTTCAGCTTCTTGTTGAATTTTTTCCACGGCTTTGGCCTCTCCCACAGGCCCGGTATATAACCCGATCGCGACCGGAACCTGCTGATTTACAGAGGCAAATCCACCGTTGTACAGCTCCGTTTCGAGCGCCGCAATATCGTCGCGATAGACCTGCACAATGACCTCATCCACCAAACCCATATCGACCCAGCGTCGCCAATCCTGCAGATATTTGCTGTAGGCAAACTCGGGTGAATTAGGTGATAGCGACACGATCGCATCGGGTTTCACGCTTTTAACCGTAGCGGCAATGCGTTCCATCAGAAGCGTGATGTGGTCGGCCCGCCACTGCATCCATTCTGGGTCAGCCATGTTTTGGGGCGGACTGTTGCCACCGTGCTCTTGACGATAAAGCTCCTGCGTGTAAGGGTCGTAGCCAAACTCGATGGGGAGGCCAAAGTGGTCGTCGAGTTGAATGCCGTCCACGGGATAGCGCTGCACCACTTCTTTGATGAGGTCGATCAAAAACTGCTGGACTTCGGGGTGGAAGGGGTTTAGCCATGCTTGGTTAGCCCCAGCAGCTTCTTCCTTGAGGTTCCAAAGGGGCCTGATCAAAGGATTACTGGGTGGCGTTGCGGCCCCTCCAGCAACGGTCTCGCCCGCCAGGTTCGTGGTCAACCAATCGGGATGCTGCAGGGCAATGGCTGCGCTGGAGGGCATCCACAGGCCATATTCAAACCAGGGAATTAGCCTCAAATGTTGGCGATGGGCCTGATGCACGATCGCCCTCAACGGGTCTTGAAACGGCACTAAGGGCAGCGATGTGAGGCGATCGCGCCCCACACCACCCACTTGCTTCGCTACTCGACTGGGATACAGGGAATACCCGCGATTCCACACCGCCGGATACAGGGTGTTGAGATGATGTTTAGCCAGGTTGGCAACGACTTCATCCAGGCGCGTGGTGTGATACATCAAGCTCACACCATAGTTGGTCATCCAGACGCCACGAATTTCGCCGGGTGCCAGGGTTTGGGAATGGACAACAGGGGCCTGCCACAGACAAATCACGGCCCAAGCTGAGAGCACAACCAGGACCACTCTAGTGACCCATTTTCTGCGGAAGACTTTGAGGACCATAACGACTCATCTACAAGGGGAATAGCCTTGTCTACAATCAGAGTGAAACCCATTCCGTGGGAACTGCCAATTATTCTTACGGGCTTTTGACAAGGGTCGAGTATGGCTAAACCCAAGATTCTAGAACCGGGAAAGACGTACACTTTCCGTAACTATTTCGAAATGACCTACGAGCCAGACGACATTCTGGCTGAATTTGGGGTCTCGCTCCAGCGGCAGCCGCTAATTCTTCCTAAATTAGAGGCTGAACTGTCTGAAATATGTGACCTCAAAAGTAGCCTTCAGCGTCGCTTACCCTATGTCAGGCTTACCAGTGAAGCAGCTCGCCGCGAAATTCTCATTGCACCGATTGTTCTGGCTCTGATTGACTACACCCAGGCTCAACTCAGGATTGAATATGCCATCAACGTATCGGCTCAGCTCAAAGGCTTCCTTGACTACTATCTCCATACCGAAAATACGCTGCTCGTGATTGAGGCTAAAAATGCTGATCTCGCCAGGGGGTTCACACAGCTTGCCGTTGAACTCATTGCGCTGGATCAATGGACCGATTCGCAAGAGCCGATTTTGTATGGTGCTGTTTCGACGGGCGATGTTTGGCAGTTTGGCCTGCTGCGTCGGCAAGACCGCTGTGTAGCGCAAGATCTAAACCTCTATCGGGTCCCGGCGGATTTGGAAGACCTGTTTGGTATTTTGGCTGGGATTTTGAGGAAAGACCGGGTTGCTTGATTGATACCTTAAGAGGGGCTATCAACTTAAGTCGGGAAATTGGGGTGTCGAAAGAATCCAAAATCCAGTAGCCAGGAGTCAGGAGAGCACTGGATTCTAGCTCCTAGCTGCTGACTCCCTACCCAGCCGAAGTTGCGAAATGGGTGATCGAAGGGACCGGGTTTCTTGAACGACACCTTAAGCGGCTCGGTTTTCCGTGAGAAACCCGGTCCCTATACAGAAAAGTGCATAGGCTGTGTGCCTTAAAGTGTATTTGCTGTGTGACTCAACGTGTATTTGTTTTGCGTCTCTATGCACACTTTTGATTGGTGTGGATAATTCTCTTGAAAATCAATTGACAAGCTGTATTCAACAACAAGCACACGATTAAGCCTCCGCTTTGAAGCTGGCGCTGAGTATTTTCTGAAGCGATCTTGGCCTGCGTTAAGCAAACAGAAGTGCATTTCTTCGTAGTGATGTATTTCATAGCTTTGAAGGCCAAACTCGATAGGTTCTAGATATTCAGGGCTTTAGCTGGGGAGCTAGACAGGTTTCGATGGCCTCAGTCTTCGCCCAATATTCCCTTGCACAAAAGGAGTTTTCTCCAGTTGTGATCAGGTGAAAAAGGGACGGACGAATGGGGACGAAACTGTTCGGTTTATTGGATGAAGGAGCACGCAATGTATCGGCATCTGTACTTCCTAAATAGCCTCTTTCAAGACATTAAAGAGACCCCGTTTGTTGTTGAAGTTCTGTTTTTATTGTTAGTCCCCCTGGCGACGGCCAAGTATATACCGTCGGCAACGCTATCTTCTCCAGATGGACCCGCTGGTATCCAGGGGCGCATGCGTTTGCACCCGATCGCGTCACATCGTCATCGGCCCAAATTCGCCCCCCGCCTGACCGCGATCGCCCCTCAGAGTTATATCGGCCAAACCATCAGTACCCACCCCACTTTTAGTTGGTTTGTCCCTGGCACAGAGCCCGTCCTGACGGCGATCCGTCTTTATCGGTATACGCCGCAGACGGGTAGAGGAGCGTTGCTGGTTCAAACGGATCAGCTACCCAGCACACCTGGCATTATGAGTTGGACGCTCCCTGCCGATCAGCCGGGACTGCTGCGGGGACAGCAATACCTGTGGCAAGTTGTCCTATGGTGTCAATCCAGCCCTTTCCCGAAAGCCATGACTGAAGCCCTGATTGAGGTTGTGAGCGATCGCGCGCGGGCTGAGGCCAACCTGACGGCGACGCTAGCGTTACTGGGTGAAGCCATGTTGGTCGGGAGAAGAGGTCGCTCTGGCGCAGGCATCACCCTGGCAACCGTTGGGCTACCGCTGGATACGGCTGATTTATATGGGCAGGCGGGGTTGTGGTACGACGCTTGGCGAGAACTGACAATCACCGCTCAACGACTGGGAGGCGAGGATGCCAGGGTCAGTTTGCTGACGGATCTAATCAATTCGGAAGCGGCGATCGGGTTTGAGAATGTTGCGCTTAGCGAAGTTCGGGATGTCTGTGCGAGAAATAATAGCCATGCGGCAAAACAGCGGTACTCGGTGCAGTGGCGGTGCGATCGAGTGGCCTCTTAGAGACATCCCGTCAGCAGATCCCAGGGTTCTTGGGTAAGGAGCAACATAGGTGGGTAAGGTTTAACCTGAGAACCCTGGGAGCTTAGACACCCTCAGGATGGGAGATCTCAGGGTTCGCTGTTGGAGAGCAACACAGGTTGGTCAGGCTGCACCCAAGAACTCTGGGATCTTGAGCGCCGGGGAAAATATGGGCTTAAATGAAGAGAATTTGATAACCCCACCGGCAGAACCCTGGGTTCTTTCTTAGACGAGGAGGCGATGGCAGAGCAGGGCAAGTACCACGGGCAGCGGCTCAAGGCACGCGATATGTTGCGGCTCTATGCAGCAGGAGAGCGTGACTTTCGCGGTACGATTTTGCGTGGCGGCAATTTTCGGGGTGCGGATTTGTCCGGTGCCGACTTTAGTGGAGCCGAATTCCGAATTCCTAAAGATCCAACACCACCTTCGACGTCTTCGGTTTAGACACACAAATCAGCACCGAACCCTCATCCGGTGTCCCCGTCGGCGGCTCATCATAGGCAACTTCACCCGACTGCAGGCGACACATGCAGGTAAGGCAGATACCCGCGCGACAGCTATAAGCAGGGTCGAGTCCTTGGTCTTCGGCAAATTCCAGAAGGGTACCGTCGTTGGCTGACCAGGTAGCTGTTTTACCCGACTTTGCAAAGACCACTTCGGCAGTTTCAACCGCTCCATTCAGTGCGGCATTAGTTGCCGTCGAGGCAGGGGCTTTCGCTGCCGGTTTTGAGAAAGACTCAAAGCGGACCTGACTGGCAGGCACACCCCATTCACCTAAGCCACTGCGGAGGGAATCCATAAAATTGGGTGAACCGCAGAGAAAATAGTCCGCATCGGTAGAGCCGTAGCGTTTCTGGAGTTCAGGCGCTATCAGGGTTTTAATGAGTTCGGTATCGACGTAGCCCGTACTGTGATAAGTCCCTTCGTCTTGGGGGCGGGGGCGGCTATAGCGGTAGTGGACCTGGAAATTGGGGTTCTCGGGGGCGATCGCTAACACGGATTCCCGAAAGGCATGAAAGCTACCATCGCGGGCTCCATGGAGAAACCAGATGGCGCGATTGGGATTGGTGGCGATCGCGGCTTTGGCCATGCTGATCATGGGCGTAATCCCGACGCCGTTACTGATGAGAATGGCGGGGCGATCGCTAGCCACATCTAAGAAAAACTTCCCCGCAGGTGGCTTGGCCGGAATCACGGAGCCTTCTTGAATCATGTCATGCATAAAGTTGGAGGCAATGCCAGGGGGTACCTCCTTCCCTTTGGGAGGCCCTTCACGTTTGATGGAGAGGCGATAGTAGTCCGCATTCTTGCCATAGTCAGACAGTGAATAAGTCCGAATCACGGGACGAGATTGTCCAGGAATATCCAGTTGAATGGTCAAAAACTGTCCAGGCAAGAAATCAGGCAGCGCTTGTCTATCTTGAGGTTTCAGGTAAAAGGAGGTGATTTCTTTGCTCTCGGCAACCTTACGCGCCACCTCAAAGTTACGCCAGCCAGTCCAGCCTGTGGTGGTTTCAGCCGGAGCATCAACCTGACGCTCGGCTTTAACTTTTTGGGTCGCAGTCGGTTTCACTGCCGCGCCGCCCCAAATAGCGCCGAGGCCAATCCCCGCGATTCCCGCATACACACTCAATTTATTGATGACCGAATCCTCAAGCTGCGTTAGGCCCAAAATGCCACCGGTCAAAATTGTGGCAGCGGATGCTCCCATCAGGGCCGAGGTAATACTTCGCGCCAACGGATTCTGGATGCGTTCGAGAATATCAGTCATGGGACAAAACCTGCTTGCGGCAAGGGGTGAGACGGTGGCTGAACTTAGCCAGAGTATGAAGCTAGTGACTGAGGATAACCTGAGATATTGCGGTGTGCAAGCTGATGGCGAACATCTAGGTCAGGCCGGATTTAGGGGCTAAGGTGTCCTGGTTCCGCCTGCAAACCACTATGTTTCTAGAATTATTAGAAAGTTTAGAGGAATAAATATCGCTTGTCTGTTCGAAAAAATCACCAAAAGTCACAGGTCTAGTGATATAGATTCGGCGTGATAGCATGCCCCATCACCGTGGAGGCGTATTGGCGCAGCCTGCCCGTTGGCACAGCCTGCCTTCAGAGCATGGAGCTTTAGAGTGATCGAGTCTTGAGCCTTGAATTTTCTTAAGGGGATCTCTGAGAGAGCAATTACCTGATCGAAGCACTGGGTCTCGTCCCTCGACACCAGCCTACGGCAGTATATTCATCTTGAGAAATTTCCTCAAACCCCACTCCCCACTCCCGCCTCCCTACTCCCCACTCCCCACTTCCCACTCCCTAAAATCCATCCGGAGCCGATCGCAGTAAATGCAAATTGAACGGCTCGACACTGTTCGCCTCAACATAGGCCGCGGTCAGGTAAGGAAGATATGATTCATCGTCTTGTAAATAAACGCGTCCATGGGCAATAGATAAGGAGACAACCAGATTCGAGAACAACTCTGCTGTTGCATCAAAATTATCGGCGATATTGCGGTTGGGATTGGTGATGTTCAAGGCGAGGCGAGTCAGCTCTGGGGTGTGCGATAGGTTTTCGCCTAAGTACAGATACTTTTGCGCTGTGGTTAACCCCTGGAAGGTAACCAATTGCTCTAGGGCAACGGGGCTGGCCACATCAGAGGCACCCCCCAAAAGGACAACGGGGACCTGAATTTTGCCCACACCACTTGCGCCAAATAAATTACTCACGGGGGCCAAGGCTATCACCAGACCCACGCGCTCATCCGCTAGACTCCCATCGGTTAATTGCTGAATAGCATTGGATGATGCCTCCAGCTCCAGGATGCGGCACTGCAGCAAGAGCGCAATATTGACCTTATCCGGTTCGATGTCAGCCTCGATATCACACTGCTCTTGTAAGCGATCGATATCAACGGTCGCCCCAGCGGACACCAGGGCTGTATATCCCCCAAACGAGTGCCCCACGACGCCCACTTGTTCCAGTTGAAGACGCCCTTGGAAGTCAGTGGCGTTTAGCTGCTCCAGGGTATCGAGGAGAAACCGAATGTCCAGGGGACGATTAACAAATTCCATGGCCTCAAAGGACTCCTGGGTTAAGCCCCTCGCTAAATCCTCCTGATAAGCTTTATTACTGCCGATGTGCTCGGGCAAAGCAACGACAAACCCATTGGC
>JBCBTQ010000045.1:0-31327 GCA_039818605.1 Cyanobacteria bacterium J06639_14
TCACTTTAACCAAAGCTACCTCATCATCTACAACCCTTGTCTGATATCGACTAGAGGACTTAGCAGGAAAAGTCAGGTGGACTCGTGTAAAACAGTGACCGAGCCTTAGCGAAATACAAGGGCTGCGCTCAATCAGAACTGCAAGGGTGAGTCGATAATTAGCTGTCAGAATGATAGGCACTCGTCGTCGCGATCGCAGATGCTATGAAAGTTGGAAAGCGCTTCCTGATTTGGAGTTTAGTCGGGATTTTCTTAGCAACAGGATTGAGTGGTTTTAGTAACCTGGCTGGGGCTGGCTATGCAACCGAACCTGAGACAGCTTCTCAGGTAGAAACAATGGCTCAGAAAACTGAACTCCAGACAAGCGCAGCTGATGACCTGCAACTGCCGGAAGCGGAGTCTGATACTGAACCGGCCTCAGACACAGAAAACAACACCCTGGATTTACCTGATTTTGAGCCACGTCTACCAGGCGAAAGTCGCCCCGAACCAAACACCCCGGAAGCCAGCACGGATGATGAAGATGAACCACTCTGGAACGAAGGTGAGGTGGAATCTTCGGAAGCAGACACGCCCCCGATTTCCAAGCAGCAGCAAATTCTCATCACGGCAGACGAGCACTACTTAGCAGGTAACTACGACACTGCGGAAACGCTATATCGCCAAATTAAGGATAATCTCTGGCAAGTAGACCCCACTGATTTGCGGCCCGAACCGATTTCGGACCCGGCGGAGTTGCCACCTGCGGGAGCCGTTTACTGGCGCGAAGCCCAAGCAGGCTACGAACGAGGGCTCAACCATCGCACCCTCATACCGCTGGAACTGCTGGTGGAAGAATATCCCCAATTTATTCCTGGTCAGGTGTTTTATGCGACCTATCTGATTGAGCAAGAACAGGCAGAAGAAGCCAACGCGCGTTTGGATAGAGCCTTGATGATCTATCCCAGCCAGCCAGAACTCCTGAAAGCACGGACTTCAGCTCAAATGGCCACGGAGCAATGGATCGAAGCTTCGATTACGGCCCGACAATTCACCTTGCTCAATCCTGAGCATCCCGACTATGAAGCCATGGCAGCTCTGAGTCAGGAAAACCTGGATCGATTCCGCGCCGAAACGAATGCGGAATTGACAAACAATTTCATCGGCAATTTGGTGACGGGGGCAGCCGGGGCCATTCTGACAGGGGGTTTGATTGGTCCCTACACGGCTTTGAACTCAGCCTTATTGCTGCTGCAGGGGGAGGCTGCAGTAGGCGCAAGTACAGCTGAACAAATCAAGGCTCAGGCTCCGATGATGAGCGATCGCCAGGTCGATGAGTACCTTAACACCATGGGGCAAAAGCTGGCTAGCTTGGCTGGACGCGACGAGTTTGACTATGACTTTTACGTCATCGATGATCCTGAACTCAATGCCTTTGCATTACCCGGTGGCAAGATCTTTATCAATTCAGGAGCAATCCTCAAAACCAACTCTGAAGCTGAACTGGCCGGACTGTTAGCCCATGAAATCTCCCATACAGTCCTCTCCCACGGATTCCAAATGGCCACCAATGGCAACTTAGTCAACAGCGTGGCTAGCATTATCCCTATTGGTCAGGTTGGGGGAATTGCCGCCGGGTTAGCCTTCAGTAGCTACTCCCGCCAGATGGAACGACAGGCGGACGTGTTGGGAACACAAATTCTGGCCACCGCAGGCTACGCTGCCGATGGGTTGCATAACCTGATGGTGACGCTAGAGGAAGAAACAGGCGATCGCGGCGGGATCCAATGGTTCGCCTCTCATCCGGCTCCCACCGAGCGAGTTGATTACCTCAAACAAATTGTGGAAGTTGGTGGCTACAACCGCTACGCCTACGAAGGGGTTGCTCCTCACCTGGCCATTCAGCGACGCGTCACCCGGCTAATGGACGAGCTACCCAATGCCGAGGAGGCAGACGAAACTCTGGATGAAGCAACAACGGATGAGCCTGACGCCGCGATCGAAGCAGCGCCAGAAGCAACGCTGTAGAGTCAGCATGATGACGCTCACTTTGCTTAAGCCACCAGTTGCCTGAGGACGTAATGAAGAATTCCGCCGTTGCGATAGTACTCAATTTCGTCCAACGTATCGATGCGACATAGGAGCGGAATAGACTCAGAAGCACCGTTCGCCCGATGAATTGTCAGCATCACGGTCATGCTGGGTTGAATCCCGCCACTCAAACCCGAGAGGTCAAAGGTTTCAGTGCCGTCTAGCTGCAATCGGTGGCGGTTGGTCCCCGCTTGAAACTGTAGCGGTAGCATACCCATTCCTACCAGATTGGAGCGGTGGATACGCTCAAAGCTCTCAGCAATGACAGCCTTGACGCCCAAAAGATTGGGACCCTTCGCCGCCCAGTCCCGCGAAGACCCGCAGCCATATTCTTTCCCGGCAATCACAATCAGAGGCACGTTAGCCGCTTGATATTGCATGGCAGCATCGTAAATGGACATCTCAGTCCCGTCGGGCATGTACTTGGTAACACCCCCTGAGGAGCCCGGGACCATTTCATTCTGGAGACGAATATTGGCAAAGGTGCCGCGCATCATCACTTCATGATTGCCGCGGCGGGAACCGTAGGAATTAAAGTCGGTAACGGTAACGTTATGGCCTGTGAGGTAGCTGCCAGCAGGGCTGTCGGTTTTAATCGCGCCAGCTGGGGATATGTGGTCTGTAGTGATGCTATCGCCTAGGATGGCTAGGGGGCGAGCACCTATAATATCGGCGGTACTGCTGCCATTGACGGCCGCAGCCATGTGCTCAAAGAAAGGCGGATTTTGCACGTAGGTGCTCTGCGATTGCCACGCATAGGTCTGACTTTCTTCGGCGGCGATCGCCTGCCAATCAGGCGTCCCTGTCAGCACATTACTGTAACGACTGCGGAACATTTCAGGCGTCACGGCAGTTGCCATCACGGTTTTGATTTCTTCCGTGCTAGGCCAAATGTCTTTGAGGTAAACCGGGTTACCGACTTGATCCTGACCGATCGGGTCTTGCTGGAGGTCGATCGCAAGATTCCCGGCGATCGCATAGGCTACCACCAAAGGGGGCGACGCCAGATAATTGGCCTTCGTATGGGGGCTCACTCGCCCTTCAAAATTACGGTTACCAGATAGAACGGCACCCACCACTAAATCCTGCTCGTTAATAGCATCCACAATGGCTTGGGGTAGCGGTCCTGAGTTGCCAATGCAGGTGGTGCAACCATAGCCGACGAGATTAAAGCCCAGTGTATCCAAGTCATCTTGGAGACCGGCTTTGGCCAAGTAATCAGACACAACCTGACTCCCAGGAGCCAGCGAAGTCTTTACCCAAGGCTTTACCGTCAGCCCCTTTTCCCGTGCTTTGCGAGCCACCAAACCCGCCCCGAGCATGACGGAGGGATTCGAGGTGTTGGTACAGCTCGTAATGGCCGCAATAACAACGGCACCATCGGTGAGTTCATAGTCAGTACCAGCCACGGCGAGGGACCGCTTCTCCGCGTAGGAGGTTAAACCACTGAAACTCGGGAAATCAGACATCATGAACTGCTCCGCGAGGTCCGCAAGCGTGACGCGGTCTTGGGGGCGTTTGGGGCCTGCGAGTGAAGGTTCAACGGTAGCCAGATCCAGTTCGAGGGTATCAGTGAAGACCGGATCCGGGCTATCGGCTTCGCGCCAGAGTCCCTGGGCTTTGGCGTAGGCTTCTACTAGCGCAATACGCTCAGGATCGCGACCAGAAAATTCTAGGTATTGTAGCGTTTCGGTATCAATCGGGAAAAAGCCACAGGTTGCCCCATATTCAGGGGCCATATTGGAAATCGTGGCGCGATCGGCCAGGGTGAGATTAGACAGGCCATCGCCGTAAAACTCGACAAACTTACCGACGACCCCCTTCTGACGGAGCATTTGCACTACCGTAAGGACTAAATCGGTGGCGGTCGCCCCTTGAGGCAGCTGTCCCGTTAGCTTAAAGCCCACAACTTCTGGAATCAACATCGAAATGGGCTGCCCCAGCATTGCGGCTTCGGCCTCGATGCCACCGACACCCCAGCCCAAAACTGCCAAGCCATTGATCATTGTCGTGTGACTGTCGGTGCCGACGAGGGTGTCGGGGTAAGCGATAGTCTCGCCATTTGCTTCTTTGGTCCACACAACTTGCGCCAGATATTCCAGGTTCACTTGGTGGCAAATGCCGGTGCCTGGGGGCACCACGCGGAAGTTATCAAAGGCGCTCTGCCCCCATCGCAAAAAGGCATAGCGCTCACCATTACGCTGGAATTCTTTTTGAACGTTTTCGCCAAAGGCGCTGTCGCTGCCAAAGCTATCCACCATCACCGAGTGATCAATCACCAAATCTACAGGCGAGAGGGGATTAATCTGTTCTGGGTCACCCCCCAGATTCACCATGGCATCCCGCATCGCAGCTAAGTCCACGACGGCAGGAACTCCCGTGAAGTCCTGCATCAGTACGCGGGCAGGACGGTAGGCAATCTCGCGACTGGAGGTCTGGGTCTGGAGCCATTGGGCGATCGCTCCCACATCCTCCGCTGTTACGGTGCGTCCATCTTCATACCGCAACAGATTTTCTAACAGAACTTTGAGGCTGAAAGGTAAAGAACTTAAGTCGCCCAGCGTTTTGGATGCTTCTGGCAGGCTGTAGTAGATGTAGTCTTTCCCGTTAACGCTAAGGGTCTGTTTGGCGTTAAAGCTATTGGTCACGGCGATCGCTCTCCAGATACCAGCTAAAGGCTGCAAGTAAATGTTTTACTTTTACTGCGATCTTACATTTTTCTACAGATTGGCTCCGTAGGCTATCTGTCATTTGCTGAGGATAACGTTATCCGTTGATACCAAATCCGCATGGCTAACCCCCATTATGGGAAATAGGTGATACCTCTAGCGACACGACATGCCACGTCGCTCAATTAGGAGATGGGTAACCCGGTTTCATCTGAGACATACGTTGCAACGCATCAGGAAGCAAGACAAATAATTTGTTCTTCTACGCTGAGTGTTGAGTCGATGACCTTCAGGTGTTTATTCTCAATCAGCGTGTCGATAACTGCCTGAGCCGCCCCATTAGCCAGGTCTGGGAATTGCGATAGCAGCATCTCCATGAGTAGCTGTAAGCCCATATACTGCTGAGTTGCCATCAAATTCAGAGCATACTGCTCAGCCATCTTATAGGGCGACTGTGTGCGATATTGCTTCACCGGCAAGGAGTCGTCATCTCCATCGGTGGCCGATCCAGGTTCTGTATCGAGTTCAGGAACAACTTCTAACTCCTGGAGTAGGGGACAGTCGTTCAGAACCTTGGTTTGACGCACGAGTGCCTGTAGTTCACTCACCGTAGGCGTCGTGCGTCCGACAACCAATTCACCACCCGCCGCCGCATTCATCAAGCTGTGATAGGTCTCCAGATAATGCACAGACGTCAAATCTGGTTCCATATGCAGGTAGTTAGCATAGGCAAAAATCTGGCGATAAAGCTGATATCCCTTCGTTTGGGGTTGGCTGATGTTAGCCGCTCGAATCAAATAGAGGCGATCGCACCGGCCTTGTTCAATCGCTCGCTCACAAGCCCGCATGAGATAATAGAAGCTCGTCATATGACGGTCTTCACTCCACACAATGCCCACCTGTGCCAGCTGGCGGTAACGTAGGGAATAGGCCGAGTATTTAGTGCCGGTCAGCAAAGGGGCTTCGAGATCAGCGAGTTCCAAAGCCCCCAATACTTCCCACAGCGATCGAATCAATTCGGGGGAAGATCTTTGAATAATGCGCGTCACACGGGACTGAACTTTTTGGAATTCCTGATGCCAAGTCAAAGCAAAGCTGGCACCCTGGTTTTGCGCGGGCGGCGCGGGCGGCGGGGGCGGCGGAATGGTTTGAGCCGTGGGTAACTGCAGTTCACCATCGCGCTGGTATTGCTCAATCAACTGCTGTCCGAGCATGAGCGTGTTGCGCGGCAGCGTTCGCCCACCGGGAAACTTATAATCCAACCAATCACGGGTTAGCGGTGCGATCGCGGTTTCTGGCGGCTCACTCACCTGAGCATGTAGAGAGGCTAAACGTAGTTTCCATAATGCTTCTGATTGATTGAGCGTGATGGGGCGCAAAGATAGAGATTGATCAATCCGAGCCGTATCGGCAGGCTGAATACGGCCCCGATGTTGCCGCCAAGTGCTCGTAATCAGACTGATCAAGATCAAAAAGTTACTCAGCTTCTCATTGTGAATTGTCGAATTCACATTGAAAAGAGCCTGCAAATCAGGGGACTTATCAGGTAAGAGGGGAATGTTGTCCAAGTTATCGAAACACAACACAATCGGCAGCGTGGCGCTGGAGATGCGTCCGAAATTTGCCAGTAACCTTTGGGCGGCATCCTCAGAATCAATTGACTGCTTGACCTTAATCGCCTTTAGATCGGCCTCATTCAGATCATCACCCCGCAACCAGTCTGCGGCGATAGGAAACAAGTCAGCATTCAAGAGGTCGTAAAGTACCCCAAAAAATTCTTTGCCGCGATAAAGCCGTGTTGGGAAATGAGTTTGTAACGCCTTAATAAAGGTTGTCCGCTGCCCTCGCATCCAAGTCAGAAAACTTTGGTCCTGGAAAGCTGGTAGCGATCGCAACCAGAGCAGTAATTGAGATTCATCAGCCCCTTCCGGCTGTTGTAACAAGCTATCGACGGTATTCCGTAGAATGTGTCGCCAAATGAACTCGCTATCGGGCCAAGGGCCAATATACGTAAAAAAAGCACGCTGGTTGAACTGGCGCTTCATCCGCCCTAGTAAATGACTTTTGCCAGAGCCAGAATCGCCTGTCAACATCAACGTACGCGTTTTGCCATCGGTTCTGACTTGAGCCAAAACGGTATCGACCGTTTGCAGCACCGATTGATGAATGGTGTCCACCTCTAGGGCGAGACTGAGATTTTCCTGCCAAAAGTTACCAGGTTTGAAGGTTGTGGGGTCGAACGGATTGACATTACGTTGAATAATTTGCTTCAGCGATCGCTTCCGACTCATCTCCCCCTCCTTACACCACACTGATAAAGAATAGAGGGCCACCAATATCTTGGGGAATACCCGCTGCAACTTCTTCCCTGGAATATTGAGCCACATCCTGCAGGGTACTCAAATCGATACGATCCTCTCGCTGTAATTGATAAAGTTGCTGATCCAGCTCATGACGTAACAGCGGTGGCTGTAGTTTTTCCCTCAGGTGGCAGATCGGCAGGTAGTTCTCTGTGTTGAGCATTGTGTCTAAGTGAGTAATGATCTGCAACAAGTCATCAGGAGTCAAATCGGCAACAAAGTTATCCGATTCCAGTGGCGAAGCATTCTGTCGCATGAACTGGAGATAACTGCTCATGAGTGTCCAACTCAAAACTGGGGTATGCCCTTGAGGCGCACAATCCTCCCGAAGAAATCGTTGCCCTTCGTGGGTCATCCACACTGCACCAATTTGACGCTTGATGACTCTAATTAAACCCCGCTCAGCTAATCCAGCCAGGAGTCTTTGCCGTTGGTTCTTGGGAACATGTCGATGAATTTGTCCGGGAGAAATGCTACGACCTTTACAGGACTTTAGAACGAGACGCTCATCGGGTGTAACCGGCAAAATTGAGACATCCAGAGTTAGAAGTGTCCGTCCAGCTACGGTCAAGCCAAAACGGGTTATCTTATCTTCGCAATCAACCAGGCCTTTTTGATGAAGCTGTCGACAAAGACAATCACGCTCTGTTGGCGTCGTCTTAGTGTTCGGCCGAAGTTGCGTGATCGTCGTTCGATAATCGGGGAACTGTAACAAACGCAACAGAATCTTTAATTCTAGAGCAGGCACCTGCGAAGCTTCAGGGGTCCGGTGACTCATAGGTAGAATCCGTACAAAAGCATCATGGAGCAGATGTTTTGAAGGCTTTTAGCGATGCTCCGTACTACCGCTTATAGCTTCTGCACCGTCTTGATGACGAGCAAAATGTTATCTCATTACACTTTAATATCCTTATAAACCCTTAATTTTAAAGACCATCTGCCAGTAAGTTACGAATTCTTACTTGCGTACACGGCGATCGTAGTGGCCGAAGTCTAGTTAACCCCGAAGAGATTGCCATAGCCTACCCAACCTGCCACCAACAAGCTACTAAAAAGTCATCAATATCTAGCAAAATGAGGGCTTTCTAAGATTTCCTGATCAGTTCACCTCGGTAAAGATATTATAAGCATGTGCCCCCATCTCCTAGTGCCATGCTCACCATCTGCAAGGGTCTTCAGTAAGTGAGGAAAGACATCACTAGCCACAAAAACACAACCGAATCACAGCCTAGCCAAACTAATTTCTTGAAGCAGACCCTTGAAGGAGCCGAGGTTGGCACCTGGGATTGGGATTTGATGACCAATGAAATGAGCTGGTCCCAACAACAGGAGCGCTTGTTTGGCTTGCATCCCAATAGCTTTGGAGGGACCTCTGAAGCCTTCTTAGCGTTAGTTGCTCCGGAAGACCGTGTTAGCCTACACCAGGCTTTACACAAAAGTTTGCAGTCGCGTGAAGCGTTCTTCGCCGAGTTCCGCGTTCCCTTAGCAGATGGTTCCGTTCGGTGGTTAGGTCACCGCGGCCAGGTCTTTGCCAATTCCCACGAAGAACTCACTCACATCGCAGGGATCACATTTGACATCACTGCTCAGAAGCTGACTGAGGCAAAACTTGTCCAGCAGATTAAACAGGAACGCTTAATTGCCAAGATCTCTCAAGGCATTAGTCGATCTAATAAATTGAGGGACATTCTCCAGCAGACTGTCCGTGAAGTGCGTGCTTTCTTGGGTGTTGATCGCCTCGTCATTATTGATTTGCACGATCTGATTGCTGGTGAAGTCACCTACGAGGACCACAGTTCTACCGTACAGTCCATGTTGACCTGGAAATTGCGCCAGACGTGGCTAGTGAATGAGCAATCACTACAGGTATATCGCCAGGGCCATTCAGTCGCGATCGCCGATATTCGCAACCAAAACCATAACAAGACAGAACAGCATTTCCTCGAAGATTTCTGCATCCAAGCCTATTTGACAACCCCTCTGCTCGAAAATCATGAACTATGGGGTTTGCTATCGGCTCACCATAGTGAACCCAAAAACTGGCAACCCCAGGACTGGCGCTTGCTAGAAACCCTCAGTACGCAAGTCAGTACGGCCATTCAGCGGGATCGACTACACCAAGGGCTGACCCAAGCCAACCAAGAACTAAAGCGACTCGCTTATTTAGATGGCCTGACACAAGTTGCCAATCGACTGCGCTTCGAACAGTTCTTGCCTCAAGAATGGCGTCGATTAGTCCGTGAGCAAGAGTCTTTGGCCCTGATTATGGCAGACATTGACTATTTCAAAGCTTATAACGATGTCTACGGACATTTAGCCGGGGACGATTGCCTGCGTCTGATTGCTCAAATTATTAGGGATGCCGTGCAACGTCCGGCTGACATGGTTGCTCGTTATGGTGGGGAGGAATTCGTTGTCGTTCTACCCAAGACTGACTTAACGGGTGCTCAAGCAGTTGCTGAAAAGATTCGATTATTGGTGCATGACCAACATATTCCTCACAAAAAGTCAGGCTTGGAACATATCGTCACCCTAAGTTTAGGCGTGGCTGTGATGTCTCCTCAGCCATTACAATCGCCAGAGGTTCTGATCAAGCGAGCTGACCAGGCACTCTACCAGGCTAAAGAGATGGGTCGCGATCGCGTTGTTGTGGCGTAATCGCTTAGGGATCTCCCAGCAGCGATTTGTACAGCATGATGGCATCCACATAGCGGCCATTCACTATGTGGGCAGCGTCCGGAAGCCGACCGATCGATTGAAAACCCAGGGACTCCCAAATCTTGAGCGAAGGAGCATTGGTTTCAAAAACCAGGTTGTACATCACGGCCCGATACCCCCGATCACGCGCCAGCAACAACATAACCTCCCCCATAATGCGCCCCAAGCCCTGGCCACGCATCTCAGGCGCTACAATAAATCCAGCATTACAGATGTGACTGCATCGTCCCGGAAAATTGGGTTTGATGTAGAATGCTCCCACTATTGCCGAGAGTTGCTTTGAAACAGCCTCCATTTCCTGAGACAATCGCACCACAAAAGCGTCCCCTTTCAGCCAATAATCTGCAAATCCTTCGGGAGTTAACGGTACCATCTGAGGATAGCTGTCCCCTTCGTGAATCACAGTATTGAACAGAGCCCTCACCGCTTCAGACTCATCTGGTCTCATTTCATCAAGCGTGACGCACACAGAAGATCTAGTTTGGCGATAGATTGGTAAACCCACTATCAATTCAGAGTAGTCAACAAAGTTTGTTCATCGATTTGAGTGTTGCATGGCAATCCTACACGGAAGCTGGATAAAGGAAAATCAGCGTTTCTTTCTTTGGGGGGAAACTTGGCGACGTTTAGTCCCAGACCATCTGCCACCAGAACCAGAAATCCGCAACCATCCGTTCTGCATGGAGCCTCTAGCATTATTCGATTGTCTGAAACCAGTCGGCGGGCTTCCTAAAAGTTTTTGGGTCGAGGCAACCGAAGAAGCCTCCCAGAAACGGCAAACAAAGTCTAAAACTGCCAAGCGCCTAGGTATACAACACCTTTCACTACCCACAGTCATCACAGCTGATGTCTGTCTCCCTAAACATTCGGCTGATAATATTGCATCGGAACCGGCAGAACAGCATATGATCGCGCTGTATCCCTGGCAAATCAACGGGATTCTGCTCACCTCAACGGAAGCTGCCTCCCTGCTAGAACAACTGCCACTGGGTAGTCTCGATTTTGCCGGAACGGCAATTGGGGCCGACTTAAGATACTGGTCCCATGTAGCTCGCTGGGGACTCGATCTACTGGCTCGGGGGAAGTATTTGCCAGCGATCGCCATTACACCGCAAAAAGTCACCCGGGCTCATTGGCGACTCCTACTAGACAGCGACACGGATACAGGCCGACTGCGACTATTTACACAAACTATGCCC
Source organism: Cyanobacteria bacterium J06639_14 (assembly GCA_039818605.1). GTDB lineage: Bacteria > Cyanobacteriota > Cyanobacteriia > Phormidesmidales > Phormidesmidaceae > SIO1E4. The sequence goes on from JBCBTQ010000045.1 coordinate 11,017, forward strand.
TTAGGATGCCGGACATATGGGCCTGTTTCCAAGCCTTCCAAAGGCAGTGTTGTAGGGGTCAGCGTCCCTTTCCTACCAGATGCTGAGGCCCTACTTTGCGATTTTCTCGAAGCAATTGTTGATGCTCAGGTACGAGCCCAAGCGAATCCGGCGATCGCCAGCAGTGATACACTCAGCCCTGACCTTCCAGTCCGGGAATGGATCCAGGCCCTCAGTAATCAAGTCAGTACACTCGAAGGGAATGCCATGGCGGCAGCTCGCCTGCGCGATGCCTTAAAGACTTGGACGGCTCCGCTCCAGAGCAGCACCACCCAAAACCGATTTCGCGTCTGCTTCCGTCTAGAGCCCCCCAGTGAAGACCAAGGCGACTGGCAGTTAGTCTACTATCTTCAATGCCGTGATGATGAAACGTGCCTGATCCCAGCCGCGACCCTCTGGCAATATCCCGTCGAGCAAGTAGTCATCAACGGACAGCAGTTAGAGGCTCCTCAAGAGACTCTTCTAGCCGGTTTAGGGCGAGCCTCTCGTTTTTGTGATCCCGTCCGCGATAGCCTGCAAGAACAGCGCCCCAGTCGGGTTGCGTTAGATCCAGCCCAAACCTATGTATTTCTCAAGGCGATGGTCGATCGCCTGCGCGACAGTGGCTTTGGGGTCATTCTGCCCCCAGGATTAGGCAGCTCAGTACAGACCGCCAACCGGTTAGGGATCCAGGTTCATGCCCAAGCACCTGACCGTAAGCAAAGGCAGCGTTTGGGCCTGAAGAGTCTACTCAACGTGCAGTGGGAACTCTCCTTGGCCGGTAAAAGCGTGTCTCAAAAAGACTTCGAAAAACTAGTCTCCCAAGAAAGTCCCCTCATCGAAATAGAGGGGCAATGGGTGGAGTTGCGACCTCAAGATATTCGCGCTGCCCGCGAGTTTTTCAAACGTCGCACTACCCCCATTGAGTTGAGTGTGGAAGATGCCTTGCGGATGAGTACCGGCGACAGCCAAGTTATCGACAAACTTCCGGTCGTTAGTTTCGAATCGTCTGGCGTCCTACAAGATTTGATTCAGACCCTGACCGAAGGTAACCAAACCCTCAAACCGATCACCGAACCTGAGGGCTTCAAGGGCAAATTACGTCCCTATCAAGCTCGCGGTGTCTCTTGGCTGTCATTCCTGGAGCAGTGGGGTTTAGGAGCCTGCCTTGCAGATGACATGGGCTTGGGAAAAACGATCCAGTTGATTGCGTTTCTGCTCAATCTCAAACAGCAAGATTTGCTCGATGCCCCAGTGTTACTAGTTTGTCCGACCTCTGTGTTAGGAAACTGGGAGCGTGAGGTGCGCAAATTCGCTACGGGGCTGAAAGTGCTAATGCACCATGGTGACAAGCGATCACACGGAGCTGCCTTTGCCCGCAAATCCAAAACCTCAAATATTGTGCTGACCAGCTATGCCTTGGTCCAGCGTGATCTGAAAGATTTTGAGCGAGTCGAATGGCAAGGACTGGTACTCGATGAGGCCCAAAACATTAAAAATCCCGATGCTAAACAATCCAAAGCTGTACGTCAAATCGACACTCAGTTTAGGATTGCCCTGACGGGAACCCCCGTAGAAAATCGCCTGGCAGAACTCTGGTCCATTATGGATTTCCTGAATCCAGGCTACTTGGGACCGAAAAACTTCTTTCAACGCCGTTTCGCTACACCGATTGAACGATATGGCGATACAGCCTCGTTGCAAACACTGCGATCGCTGGTCCAGCCGTTTATCCTGCGGCGCTTAAAGACGGATCGCTCCATCATTCAAGACCTTCCCGAGAAACAGGAAATGACCATATTTTGTGGTCTGTCTGGTGAACAGGCAACAATTTATCAAAATGCTGTCGAAAAGTCCTTGCGCGAAATAGAAGCCTCTGAAGGGGTACAACGACGGGGCATGATTTTGGGCCTGTTAACCAAACTCAAACAGGTTTGTAACCACCCAGCCCAATTCCTAGGCGAAAAAGGCACCGCTTCCTCAGAACGCTCAGGAAAACTTCTGCGATTTGATGAAATGGTCGAAGAATTACTGGATGAAGGCGATCGCGCCTTAATTTTCACCCAATTTGCTGAATGGGGCAAACTTCTCAAGGCGCACTTAGAACGTACCTTTAAACAAGAAACGCTCTTTCTCTATGGCAGCACCTCGAAAGCAAAGCGAGAGGAAATGGTTGATCGCTTCCAACATGACCCCAGTGGCCCACGACTATTTATCCTTTCGCTGAAAGCTGGTGGCGTTGGTCTAAATCTCACCCGTGCCAACCATGTCTTCCATTTCGATCGCTGGTGGAATCCGGCTGTTGAAAACCAAGCCACAGACCGCGCCTTCCGGATTGGCCAAACCAAAACGGTCCAAGTTCACAAATTTGTCTGCACTGGGACTCTGGAAGAACGCATCCACGACATGATTGAATCCAAGAAAGCCTTGTCCGAGCAAGTTGTTGGGGCTGGTGAACAATGGCTGACCGAACTCGATACTGATCAACTGCGTAATTTACTCTTGCTTGATCGCAATGCCGTCATTGATGAAGCTGGATAGATGAGTAGATTCGTGATGCGGCATAAGGTGAGGCACACCCTGTCGTATTTCTGCAGGTATGACCTATTTCCCATAATGGGGGTTAGCCATTCGAATGCGGTATCACTCGATTCACCTTCTATTTTTCCAGTCGTTTACGCCTTGTGAGGCTCATCCCGATTTCTTCCCGATCGTAGACTACCCTGGTATCTGTCAGGATAGTGATTTTCCTAGCATTTTGGGACCTTCCCAATCCCACAGCAGACTTTGACATTAACAATCTTTCACATTTAGGAATCTTGCGTCGGCCCGCATAACTTTTCGGTGAAGTGATCAGGAATCTGAGAATTACACAGCGTAGATTAAATTACCTGGTTGATCCAAGTCGCCAAGCTCGCGATTTGAACCCCACTACTTAGACTCGTTGATTCGTTCCTGGAGCCCCCGGCCATGCATCTACAGGGAAGATACCAATTGTTCTAAGTGGAACTCAAGGATTTGATGCTCGGTCATTATCAATTGGGCATATTAAATCTAGAGTCCCGAAGTTAACACTGTGCCCTCTTGGAGCTACACAAACGTCACATGACTTACTCACCCAGCAACCAAGACCCTGAGAAGTTTCTGAACGAAACCGATCTCAATGACATGACGCCTCCTGAAGATTTCGAGCTGATGGAAGCAGACGAAGACCTGCTGGAAGGCGAGACTGTCGGTGCGAACCAAACAGCCACTCGTCGCACTACAGATCTAGTACGTCTCTATTTGCAGGAAATTGGCCGAGTGCAACTGCTGCGGCGAGATGAAGAAGTCTCCGAAGCCCAGTATGTGCAACGTTACATGCAACTCCTCGACTTGCGTGATCGCACTGCAGAGCAGAGTGGCGGTATTTTGGAAGTCTATGTGCGATTGATGCAGGCTCGCGATCGCCTGACATCACATCTAGGCTATCGCCCCTCGCTAGAGCGCTGGGCGAAGGAAGGCGGAGTTCCCATTACTGAACTGAAGCCCACACTCTCTGAAGGTAAGCGGGCTTGGGCAGGACTGGCCGATGTTTCTGTAGCCGAGTTGGACGAGCTCATCTATGAAGGGCTGCGAGCCAAGGAACACATGATCAAGGCAAACCTACGCCTTGTAGTTTCCGTGGCCAAAAAATACCAAAACCGGGGCCTAGAACTTCTGGATCTAATTCAAGAAGGTACTTTGGGACTAGAGCGCGCAGTAGAAAAATTTGACCCCACCAAAGGCTATCGCTTTAGCACTTACGCCTACTGGTGGATCCGTCAGGGGATTACGCGAGCGATCGCAACCCAGAGCCGCACCATCCGCCTCCCGGTTCATATCACCGAAAAGCTGAACAAGATTAAGAAGGCTCAACGTAAGCTATCTCAAGATAAGGGACGAACTCCTAGCCTTGAGGACGTAGCGAAAGAGCTCGATATGACCCCAGCCCAAATTCGCGAGGTGCTGGTGCGCGTACCGCGCTCAGTATCGCTCGAAACCAAGGTTGGTAAAGAACGAGATACCGAACTCGGTGACTTACTAGAAACCGACGGTCTTTCTCCGGAAGAGCTACTCATGCGCGATTCGCTACGCCGCGATCTCAAGCAACTGATGTCAGAGCTAACTGAGCGTGAGCGCGATGTCATTCATATGCGCTTTGGTCTGCGCGATGGCATTCCTTATTCTCTAGCTGAAATTGGCCGGGCTCTGGAGCTTTCTCGTGAACGAGTTCGCCAAATTGAGTCAAAGGCACTGCAAAAGCTGCGTCAGCCGAAGCGGCGCAATCGCATCCGCGATTATCTAGAAGCGCTCTGATATCTCAAAAAACACCTGAGAAACCCGGTCTCTGACATGAAACAGCAGCAACCTGTTGTTTTTCCAGGGAGGCCGGGTTTCTCAATATGTGAGGATTGGGCCTATCCCCTGCTGGCAACGGAAGATGAGTATGTTGTCCATGGTTTCAGTTATACCAACTACTTGGATGAATTGGATGAAACAGCCCAGCAAGACATTTACAGCAATTCATCTGGCGATCTGCAGGGGGCATAAGCGTTAAGCATTCGCTTCGGAGTGGCACGTATACTGAAGAAGAAAATATCTGCTGCGAGGGAAAACGGTCATGACCGCCATCGTTTCTTTGTTGCGTGCCCAGAGCTATGCTATCGACGAAGTAAACGCCACACTTCAGCAGCTCCTAGAGCCTCTTGGAGGGATGGCGGCTATTGTCAAACCCGGCGATCGCGTCCTTCTCAAGCCTAATTTACTGACGGGTGCTCGACCGACCAAAGAATGCGTCACCCGTCCAGAAGTGGTTTATTGTGTTGCTGAGTTAGTGAAAGCGGCTGGAGGCAGACCGTTTCTAGGCGATAGTCCGGCTTTTGGCAGTGCTCACGGGGTCGCGAAAGCCAATGGCTATTTACCTTGGCTGGAAAAAGCCGAAGTTCCGATCCAAGAGTTACACGGCAAGCGTTACGCTACAGACGCCAGTAACGAACTGACCCATCTGCGACTATCCCAAGAAGCCATGAATGCTGATGTGGTCATTAATCTGCCCAAAGTAAAATCCCATATGCAACTCACGTTGACTCTGGGCGTCAAAAACTTGTTTGGCTGTGTACCGGGCAAAATGAAAGCCTGGTGGCACATGGAAGCAGGCAAAGATCGCGATCGCTTCGGTACGATGCTGGTCGAAACAGCGCGTGCGATCTCACCACAGCTAACCATTGTGGATGGCATCTTGGGGCACGAAGGCAATGGACCCAGTGGCGGCGAACCCCGCGCATTGGGACTCCTAGGAGCATCGACTGACGTATTTGCCCTCGACCGCATTCTGGTCACGATCCTCGGCGTTGATCCCGCTGATGTGCCAACGGTTGCTCAGTCTCAGCGCTTGGGCTACTGTCCAGAATTAAGCACTATTGAGTTGCCACTACAGTCCTCTGAGGCATTGGCGATCGCTGATTGGCAGCTTCCCACCCAACTTATGCCCATCGACTTTGGCCTGCCGAGGGTTCTACGCTCCACCTTCAAACACCTGTATATTCGTTTCATTAAGGAACCTATGGCAGCCTATGCCAATCGGTAACCGTAAAGAACCAGGAAACACTAAGCACGAACGACCAAACAAGAAGCAACCAATTCTTTAGAAAGAATGCCGAGCTACGGACTGCAGGCGAGTATAAAACTCTGAAGGTTTTGGTTGAGGTATGAACTTGCGAATGGGTTGAGGCTGAACCAAAGGAATAGGGTGAGGGGTGACTGCAGCAGACGTTATGGAATTTGGAGGGGCTACCCATTCCGAAGTTTGATGAAAACTCACTGATGGAGGAATATCACTCTCAGGAATTCTGACAGGATTTAGACTTTCAAGATTTGGACTTTCAGGATTTAGACTTTCAGCTTCAGTAAAAGGGGTTAGCTGTGAAGTTGTTTTGGGTTGAGCCATGGCCTCAACGGCTTCGAAAGCGTTGCCAGAATGGCTAACCGAGGTCTGCGAGGATTGAGGCGTCATGAGTTCGGAGGGGCTGAGGGTCGTCATTGGTGCATATTTACTAGCAACTGCGTCAATGGGGCCTAGCGCCACTCGCTCAAACTCATGGTTAAAGTGTCGAATCGGGTATCCTCGCCGCTTCCAGAGTCGGAGGAGTTGTTCAACCGAGAATGCTTTGTATCGCCCTTGGTAGAGAGCTTCTAAAACAGCTGAGCGGATCCAACTAGACTCAGCTTCTAGACGATCCTGCCAGAGCACAACCAAATCTCCAGGCCGATATCCGCCTAGATCAAAACTATATTCTTGAAGTAATTGGCACGCCTGCTCGCCGTCTCTATCTAGTTTCATTGGTTGGTTTAGAATACAACCCCGTACGTGCATCTTAGCGAAACTCCTCCGTTTCAGGTACATCGTCGCTAAAATCCACAGGCTCCTGCCTTTATCGCAGTGCGTTAGGGTGGGTCATCTAAATGATTTGACTAAATGATGAATAAGGATAGCTGGCTAGCAATCTTGAAACAGTATCGTGCGATCGCGATTATTCGTGCACCGAGTCTTCCGGTGGGTCTTGCCATGGCTCAAGCAGCCGTACGGGGAGGGTTCCGCTTGATTGAAATTACGTGGGCGAGCGATCGTCCGGTGGAACTGATTAGCCAGTTACGGCAGGTATTGACCCCAGATTGCTATGTGGGAACGGGGACACTGTTCTCCCGGCAATCAATGCAAGAGGCGGTCGTAGCGGGGGCTCAATTTTGCTTTTCGCCCCACACAGATATTGAGCTTATCCAACTGGGTCAACATCTGGGGGTGCCGATAATTCCAGGAGCGCTTACCCCCACAGAGATTACCTTCGCTTGGCAATCTGGGGCAAGTGGGGTCAAAGTATTTCCCTCTCAGGCGTTAGGTGGCCCTGCCTATATCCGCCACTTACAAAATCCGCTAGGTCATATTCCACTCATCCCGACAGGGGGAATTACGCTGGAAACGGGCAAAGTATTTTTAGAGGCTGGGGCGATAGCCGTCGGGATATCCAGCAGTTTATTTCCCCAATCCTTAATCGCCAGCCAAAATTGGACCGCCATTCAACAGCGCGCCCAGGGGTTCTTAGCAACATTACCCATAGATAGTCCCAAGACGTGAGAAACCCGGTCTTTCTGAAAAGACAGCAAGAAGCTACTGCTTTCAGAATAGAACCGGGTTCATGAATAGATCAGCTTTTGGCTTCTACAATGATTACCCTCGATCACCATTTAGGATGGGAAAACCACGTCCTGCTTCACTAAAGTGTGGCGTTTAGGCAATCTCCAGGTTAGCCAAATCACCTGAAAAACCTGTAATTTCAATGATGGCATCGCTGCTGGCTTGGAACCCAGCGGTACCATCATTCAGCGCTAGAAATTCACGGGAGCCGAAGGCAAACGTTGCAGCTCCATTTGCAGCAAAGGAACCGGCGGTAAGCACAGCCTGAATACCGGCCTCATCTAACGTAGTAACCGTACCAGCCTCTTCCTGTAAACTGGCAGCACTCACGGTGTTCACTCCATCAATCACATCAGTACCAATCACGAGGTCGGTGATGATGTCAAAGATCAGTGTGGTGTTTGCACCATTAATCAAAAGCGAGTGGTCAAGGGAACTGTAGCGGAAAGTATCAATCCCGTCACCGCCGGTCAACATATCACTCTTAAAGCCACCAACTAAGGTGTCGTTGCCGTCGGCACCGTTCAGGATATCCTGGCCCTTGCCGCCACCAAGGATATCGTCACCGGCACCACCACTCAGTTGGTCACGTCCTACTTTGCCACCGAGGGTGTCGTTATCTTGCCCGCCACCGAGTACGTCGTCGCCGTCCCCCCCGAGGAGTGTGTCAATTCCCTGCTTACCCTTCAGGGTGTCATTGCCATCGCCACCGTCAAGGGTGTCACTGCCATCACCGCCAATGAGGGTATCATCCCCACTCTTACCATTCAGGATATCGTCATCGGCATCACCTTCCAAGGTATCGTTGCCATCCCCTCCCCCAAGAATGTCATTGCCATCACCACCGCTTAAGACGTCATCACCGGTTTTGCCGTTAATGTTGTCGTTACCCGCTTCGCCGTCAAGAAAATCGGCACCGCCATTCCCTAGAATCACTTCGCCACTGGCATCGCCTGTGTAGAAGTCAGAGCGATCGCCACCAGTAAACGTGCCACTACCGGATTGACTACCAGAGTTCAGTTCCAGTAGCTCAATCGGCCCTAACGTAAACTCAGAAAAAGCACGATCGGTATCGTCTCCCAAGAAAATAAAGCTGGCAGTTTCGTAGGGATTAACGTCATTGGGGAAGGGAGGCTCACTGTTAGCAGGGTCAAAATTGTAGTTAATCAGATCGCCCGTGAGCAGTAAGACACCTTCGCTTGTGAGATAGTACTGACCATCAATAATGTTCAGGTCATATTCAATGGACTGGCTAATGTCATCCACCTCAACTGACTGACTAAGGCCAAAGTCAGCATCATAGGCAGAAATAGTGTCGGGATCGGAACCATTCGACTGCCATCCCAGTTCAATCGCGTCCCCATTCTCGGTAACGATTAAGACGCTAAAGCCAAAAGCATCAGTGCCACCACCATCGTCAAACTTACCTTCTTCATCCAAGATGGCAGCTTCGAAAGTTAGGTTGAAACCAGTACTGTCATCAAGAACAACCGGAGTATCTGCCACGGGTTCTAGGACAATATCATTAGGGTCAAAATTAGTGAGGTCGGTAAGTATTGTGTCGAGGTCAAGATTGATGGTGTGGGTAGCATAGCCACCATAGCCTGTGTATTTATCGGCCGTGAAGGTTTCACCCGTTTCCAAAAGGTCATTTCCATCACTCCCTGCATAGGCAACAGGATCGTAACCAGTCATGCCATCGAAAATCGTACCATCGGTATCGACCGTGCTTCCTTCATTGAGCACATCGACAACTGAGAACTCAGGTACATCCGTATAAAGGTTGCCGTAGGTAGTAGAAGGATTATGTGTGTTGGAGTTATAAAATGTGACCGCTAAGCCGAAACCGAATAAGTCGTCTAAAATGCTGGCGAAATCATCCGCATAAGTAGGTGTAGTGGGTAATTGCTGGAATGCTAAATAGTCAAATGCTTCGACATTGGCATCGCTTGCAGGATCGTAGAAAACAACGTTTGGCATAGTACCTATGAATTAATAATGTTTTGGTTAGTTAGGGTGACCAAAGGACCTCTAATTAGGGTGCCCGAAGGATTTCTAAGATGTCATTTGTATGTCTTGCAGACGGCTACGCTGACGCGAAGCAACTCGGCAGGAGTAACGGAGGGATGACTCTCACTATTCACACAATGCATGGAGATATGTTTTGCCTTAACTCAACACAAGCTCCAATGCCGTCTGTTCCATTTGACATAGCAAATGTGATCAAGATCTCAGGCAACCTGTCCATCCACCACCATAGGAGTCACCAATACATTGCAGAATGCATTAGCCCATACTCCTACTCCTTATTGGCAGCGTAGCTATTGGGGATCAAACACGAGTTCAGTGATTTTACGGATATTAAAACCAGGGTAATCTCGGAGCCAGGAATTGCCCATTGGAGCGTTAGGCCTTGAACCTCGATAAACCTACGGCGGTAGATCCCTTTCGAGAAACTACTCAGGGTGGACCGGCTCCTGCTTCTCAACTCAAACAAGATTCCCTCCCTGACCTCAATGGTTATGTCGCACTCTTGTTCAACTTCCTAGTTTGAAAGCCTCGACAAATAGGCCATAAATCATGCCAATTTTTAAGGCATTAAGGACTTCGAGAAACAAGCTATTCTGCTGTTCAGCCCGTTGCTGCGATGGACGCCGATAGACCAACCAGCTAATAAACTCAACAGCTGCCAACAGAATGGCCGAAATCACGACGTCTAGTTCGGCCGCTTGTCCAGCGATCGCTGAGATGGAAATCGCCAAAAAGTTACCGAACAGCAGCCCAATGATAACTAAAGAAAGGCGTCGCCAGGGGTTGAAGACCCAGCGACTGAAGCGGTTCGTAGTCGTTTCAATTAGCGTAGTTAGGCGCGTCCGTTGCATAACTTACTCTGATCTCGATAAGTCGCAGGTGGGATGAATACCGCCCCGAGTACAAATGAAGTTGAGCTGTTCTGGCTCCAGGTTTTGGGCTCCAGTAAAATCAACCCCAGTCAGTTTATTTCCCGCTAAAAAACCCGGAAGGGCCCTGACAAAATCTTGATTTGCTGCCCCAGAAGGCTCCGTCAAGATAGCCCCTGCAAAGTTAACGCCATTGAGATTAGCACCCTGTAGGGTCACATCCCGCAAATCGGCATTCCGTAGATTTGCATTTTGCAAATTGGCGTTGCTTAGATTGGCCCCCTTTAAGTAGCCCCCAGCGAGGTCAGCATTTTCTAGCATTGCCCCACTCAGGTCAGTATCCATGAGATTGGCTGACTTGGCGGATATTCCCTGCATTAAAGCCCCTATCATCTGAGCACTCGCAGCATTAATTTCTGACAAGCGGGCATTTTCTAAGTTAGCGCCCAACAACTGAGCAGCCGTCAGATCGGCGTTCGAGAGACGAGCTTCAACCAGATGAGCCTGGCTTAAATTGGCCTGAATCAATTGAGCATTCTCTAAATTGGCTCGGGTTAAATCAGCCAGGGTGAGATTCGCACGATTTAGAACGGTATTGAGCAGGCTACTCCCCACCAAACGACTTAGTGATAAGTCCGCATTGGTGAGATTTGCATTCGTGAGATCGGCACCACTCAAGTCCGCAATTCTGTCGTCATAGGTATCCAGGTGACCATCACGCCCTGCACTAAAGAACGTTGCGCCTTGCAGTTGGGCACTGTTGAGAATTGTGCCCTGCCATTGTATGCCAGACAAATCTTGGTTTTTCAGGGATAAGGTAAATTGGCCCTGGTGGCTTGACAAATAGCCCAGGTGTAAACGGCTTAGGTCAAGCATAGGATCATGATCGCTCGCTTGCAGCAGAACTAGCCTGACTAAAATCCGATTCACCGTCTGTAGGCGCATCGTCAGGACATGGTGCCGAGCCGAGCTGTTTTGGGAGGATCGGTCAGCCGCCAGCGATTGGTTTAACCGACGCAGGGGTGGAATCGCATCTGGCCCTTGGGCAATTAAAGCTTGCTGTAAAGTATCCAGCCACTGGGGATTTTCTGTTTGGGCCAGAAGGTCAACTAATAGTGGGGCAACCCGATCGTCCGTCAGGTTTCCTAAAGCGAGGGCAGCCGTTTGCCGCGAAGCTGCATCGATTTCAGGATGGGTCAGAGTCGCGAGCAGATTGACATATAGCTTCTCGGCATCAGCATCAGCCGCAACCGTAGTCGAGTAGAGGTGATAGCACCCTACTCCGGCTAACCCTCCGAGGAGAAGTAAAACACCTAGTCCTAGCCCCAGGCCAGAAGGCTGTATGCGTTGATGTCGATTCCATTCAGAGCCTACAGGATCGAGAACAACTGACGTGAGTCCACCGTAAGCCGCCTGCCAAACTAACGCTTGGCTATTATCGTAATTAGCGGTTGTATGCGGGCTTGCCTCTTCCCAAAGACTAGAAAGCCGAATAATCGCTCCGGTTTGTTGATCGACGACACAGGTTCCTGCTATCCAGTCATGCCAGGAACGTCGAGGACGATTCCCAAGTCCGGTTAGACTTTCACCCAGAATTGACAGGAGACCCAGTCCCCCCAAAATAGCCAGAGTAGGAAAACCACCGCTGATTTGCCAGACTCCATACGCGACGGCAATAGGTCCACCCCATTTGCCCAACCCCTCACGCAGCAGCGATCGCCGCCACCCTGGAAGCTTGCCATTTACGGCCAGTACTTGGACGCCCAACCATCGTTTAGGCCAGCTCCTACCATGTCGACTGATGCCGTACAGATGAGCAACTGCTAGAGCCAATGGGAGCCCCAAGGCGACGGACCAGAGGATATTGGTGGTGGGCGTAACTTTTTCAGGAAGCGATCGCGGTGATAGACCCAAAACCCTGGCTGTAGCTGTTTGAGCGACTTTGAGTACTGGCGTCAACGTTGCAGTAGGCGCTTCACTGTTTTGATTGAGCTGCCCGCCCAGATAAAGGGGACCGGCAACGCTGCCGACTAAAATTGAGACTTCCAAACTCCAAGCCAACAAGCGCCGTCCTAGGGTTGGCACAGATGGCCCAGGTGAACGGTTAGGAAGATCGGTAGACGGCACGTCTGGATGGTGTGGTTTGCGCCGCGAGAAAGCACTCATGTCTAATACTGGCAGCTCTATAGACCCTGTTTTAGCACTGTTGTTGCGATCGTGGGCAAGATTTATGTCTGTGTAAAGCAGATAGTTTTGTCGAATATCCACTTAAGACGCAAAATGGGGGTCGTGGAAGAAGCTAGGAGGCAGGAGACGGCAACATGAGAAAAGGGGATGTTGGGTCCTAAATTTGGAATTCGGAGTTCGGAGTTCGGAAGTTTAGCGCCTCATCTAAACAGGATTTCCCGATCGCAGCAGGTACCTTCGGTGGATATTTAGGATACGGGTAGCGTAAACCAAAAGACAGCCCCGCCACTCGGTGCCGTTTCAACGCCAATCTGGCCCCCGTGAGCGGTGACGATCGCTTGGCAAATATAGAGCCCTAAACCGTAACCGGTGATTGTTGCGCATTGATTATCGCGTGTATACAGCTGAAACAACGATTGGCGCTTGGCTGGATCGACACCGATGCCATTATCGGCAACCGTACAGCGAACCAGCGGCTGCTTATCGGTATCCTCGGGGGCTATGAAGGTCGCTTCAATCACGATATCCACACCCTCAGGGTTATATTTCAGAGCGTTATCCATTAAGTTTTCAAACACACGTTGAATTTGGCAGCAGTCAGCCTGGACTTTGGGTAATTGTGTGGGCAGATTTTGACTGAAAGTAGTTGAGACATGACACTGTCGAGCCTCATAGGTTGCAATCACTTCAGTTATTAGCTCATGTAAGTCAACTGGGGCTAGACGCAATGCAAGTCGCCACACATCAGTAGACCGAAGTTCCATTAGCGTGTTCATAAGTGTGAGTTGGCGATCGCAGCCTTTCTCAATTAAATCGATGGCTTCTGGCTCAATGGCAATTAGTTGACTGTTACCGTTCTCAACCAATGATTGTTGGGAGGAGTATTGCGTTGTGATTGGACGATTGATTTGTTTAGTTTGGCGAAATTTCAGCCCTCGCACCACACTGGTAATGCCCATAACAACATTACGCAGATCATGATTAATTGCATGAGAATAGGTTTGTAGTGCTGATTGAGCTGCTTGGCGATCGCGCATTTCTTGGGCTAAAGATTGAGTGCGCTCATCAACGGCTTGCTGTAAATCGTGTTCCCGTTGACCCAGTACATGGATCATATATTGAAAGGCCCGTGCTAACTGTCCCGGCTCATCTTGGCGCATGGTCAATACGTTCAAGGCAGCATCTTCGGCGGGAACTGTTTGCCTGGAATTCAGGGAACACGCACTAATCTGTTTGGCAGTTCTAGTCAGGACCTTTAAGGGTCGAATAACCGTGCGCCATAGTAATACATTGATCGCGATAAACAGAGCACCAAAAATACTCAAAAATGTTTTAGCCACTGTAAACAGATTTTGTCGTCCCCGCGCGAATATCATATCGGCAGGAATATAAACCATCTGAGTCGCCACAATTTCATTAAGATTCCAGCCAAAACCATTACGATCGCCATAGGTTTCAATTAATTGCTTAGGGGCATCGCTGGGTTTACCATGGCAATCCAAACAACTGGCATCTTTCATAATCAAGGGACGTGCCAGATAGAAAAGTTTAGTCCCCTCTAACGTTCGATAACCAGAAAGTTTATCAGGCGGATCAGTTGTCAGTGACTGTAGCTGAGGAAATAGTTGGGCTTCAAAGGTATCCGCCTGATCTTTGGAATTCGTTGGATTAACAGCGGCCTCTTTATACAAATAATCTTTGAAACTGGGATCTTGTTCTTGAAAATTTGTAAAAATACTACGCGCTGCAAAGTTAGGAATAATCTCCTGACTAAAAGTATCCTTAGTCGTTGTTGGGTCGTTTAAAAGTGACGCTACCAGAGGTTGAATATTATGTTGGGTATAGTCACGGGCTGATTGCATGGCTGTCAAAACAATCTCTGCTCGCTCTTGAACAGTTTGCCTAGCCTGGGCATTAATGTGGTTTGCCAATGTCAGTAGGGTGATGCTGCCACCTATCAACCAAACGAGGGCTAACAATACACTAAACTTGACACCTAAATTTCCTCGTTTCATGGCTGAGCTTATGTCCCTACTTGGAGTTGCCAAAGTGCCAGTTGAGTGCGATCGCGCAACCCAACCCGACTAAGTAAGCTACTGACATGGTTTTTAACCGTTTTCTCCGTGATGTGAAGAATTTGGGCAATCTCACGATTGCTAGCACCTTCAGCCACCAAACCAAGGACCTCTTTTTCGCGAGGGGTAATTCCTAGTTGCTTTTTCTGAGTTACAGGGGAGGCTGTTTTAGGGGCAGGGGGCTGCAGTTGTTGGAATAGTTTTTTTCCCAGACTCGGACCAATTTGCAGATATCCCTTCTGGGTCGCCTGAATAATCGGAGCCACATCTTCTGGTGGTGTGTTTTTCAAAAAGTAGCCTGCCGCTCCCTGCTGCATTGCCTCAATTAGGTGGTCATCATTTTCATGCACGGTTAGAATCAGCACCTTCGTTTGGGGCAAGCTCTCGCGAATCTGAGCCGTTGCGCGCACACCGTCCATCACCGGCATACTAATGTCCATCAACACCACATCAGGCTGTAGCTTTTGTGCTTGGGCGATCGCTGCTTGCCCGTTGCAAGCCTCGCCGACAACCGTGAGCACATCCGTGGTCTGACAAATCGCCTTAATGCCATAACGAACCAGGTCTTCATCATCCACTATCAAGACTCGAATCGGATCGGGCAGCATTTTGGAGGTTAAATCATTCCTTTGCATGGCTGGGGACTCCATATATTTGTTCGCACGCAGCTACAGGCTTCTATATAGAAAAGTAGGATTCACCCCCTTTAGCAAAATGAGAAATCACTAAGAAAGAACTGTGAGCTAAATAATCGCTTGCTGTGAAACGCTCATATACCAACTCTTTGCTCCATTACATACATCTAGGACCAAAGTCCTATGTGGTATCCAGGGCTTTGGTCCGAAGGTTTTCAGGGCTTTGGCCTCAAGGCTTTCAAGGGGGGTCCTGAATAAGATTCGACTATGACTACTAAAGCTTCTTCAATAACTTTACTCCTGAGGAGTCAAGCGACTTTCACGGCCTTTAGGCCCACGTAGGAATTCGCCAACCTATGAATACAAGAACTGTTAGCGATATTCCTAAAACGACAGCAAAGTAGTCACGCTTTGCAATCTATTGAAAACGAGGTAGTGAACCATGATTAACAGCAACTCTGATCAACGCGCTTTTGGAACAACTCACTCCTGGGATGATGGGCTTAACCAATCGCGCAATCATGCCTATTCCCCAAAGTCTTTTGCAACCTTTTGCAAACGCCTAGGACAACCTGTGCTTCATTGGTTGACAGAAGGCTCTGATCTGAAAATCAGGGAACAGACTCAAGCTGGGACTCAAGGCTGGGAAGTCTATGATTCCGTCACTAACGAAACCTTGCACTTTGAGCACGAAGAGGCATTACGTACCTGGCTTGAACAACGCTACAACGATTAATACCATTTCCATGAATCATGGCTACACACCATGGAATCTGTCGGGGCGCACGGTTGTGCGCCCTGGCCAAAATATATAGCTGTCGATACTTTAGGCGGTACGAGGCAATCGCCGCCTCAAAGTCATTCGTAAGCCGCTCTTGGGCTGGAGCGTAATTAATGGCAACGCCTCAATCGTTTCGCCAGGCATTAAGGTTAGCTGATAGTGCTGGACCAACGTCGCGAGAATTAACGTTGCTTCCATTTGAGCAAAGCCCTTACCAATACAAATCCGTGGACCTTTACCCAAGGGAAGATATAGCGGTGTGCAAGCTAGTGCTGCACATCTGGGTGAAGACTGGGTCCAAGATTTAGGGTTTAGGGTCCAAACTCATGCAGCAAGACAGCGCCCTGCATTGTAGGGACGGGGTTGAGGGCTACGCTTGCCCTTAAGCTCGTTGGACTGCCACATAAACACCCGTGCCAATCATCAATGTTCCAGCTCCACGATTGAATGCTCTGCGAGTCTCACGACGGTTGAAAAGTTTTCTCACCTTCGCGGCACTATACGAATAGAGGGCTAAAACAGTGAATAGAGCAACACTAATCACCAGAATTGCAATCACACTATCGGTAAAACTCAGACTGCTTAAATTAATGAATGTTGGCAGCAAACTGACATAGAAAAAAATGACAGCTGAATTACTAAAGGGAAGGATTAAACCCGTTAAAAAGCTTGATCTAGGGCTGGATGAAGGCGCGTTTACCACAAACTCTTCGGACGCAGAATCAGATAGCCATAGCTTTAAACCAAGCCAGACTAAATAGAGAGCCCCGAGGTATTTAACCGCAATAAAAAAGCTACCAAGGGCTTGAGCCGCAGCAACCAACCCCAAAATAGCAATCACTAAGAATACGATGTTCCCGATCAAGATACCTGCAATGACATAAAGCGTATCTTGAAAGCCAGAGGCGATCGCTCGGGCAATACAGGCAAAGACTCCTGGTCCTGGGACAGCCGCTGAAATTAACATCGCGACAAATAGTGCCAAAATGGATTCAACCGTCATTGCCAATCATCCTACTCAAGTACTCAGCTAACTAGTAATTCAGCATCAACTCTGCTAGATAGCGCCAATGAGAATACGCATAAATTCTGCACTGTTGGCTGCACTGAAATTATAGCGATCCGCCAGACGGCAAAATGTCGGCGCAGCTAACCCTGTACTCAGTATCAAAAAGGATAGTTAAGTATTAAAGGCCAAGGAGTTGAGCGATCAGTGGCAGGACCGCATCAGCCCGATCGCGATCAAAATTCGCTTCAACCTCTGCTATCGAAGACTTTTGGGTCCCCGTCCGCACCCGCTCCCCAATTTGCCGACGCTCAGGTGCTGGAAAATTAGCAAACGTCCGGCGGAGCAGGGGGAGCAACGTCGTAAACGTTTCGTCGGGCAAGCTCGTCACCCAATTATCCAGAACCTGCCAAATCGCATCATCATGGAGCAGTAATAAACCACTACCCTGCAGAAAACCTTCTACCCAAGCTGCAGCCTGCGTAGGCTCATTCGCCAGAGACAAGACCAGACCGAGCCGTCGAGCTGTTTCCTCTGCCGGCAAACTGCCTTCATCGAGCAGCAACCGACAGCAGCGTCCGGCAATCAGCCCGTGGAGACTGCTCCGATCCGCCAGTTGTAGCAGCACTGCCGACCAAGCCTGGGCATGAGATTCTTGTTGGAGCAGCTTAATCGCGCTGTGAGTTTGGTTAATCGCCTCTAGCATGGTGGCGGCAGCGTCATCATCCAGAGAGGCACAGGCTCCGGGTAGGCCAATACAGATACGAGCGACCAGCCCATCGACGACATGGGCCACCACAGTGCTATCCGTTTGCCTGACATCGCGGTAACGCAGAATATTGGCCAATGGCGGTAGAGCCGCCATCAGGTGGGCCACATCATTCGCGATCGCCGCCGCCGATTGCAGGCGCGTCATCAGGTGCGCGATCGCCGCCGGTAAAGCTGCCAACAGGACACGATCGAGTAATTGAGTCAGTTGCGGCAAATCAGGAGCCGCATCCGCCTCTTGATTGGCATAAGCAACCGCCGCCATCACCACCGTATTCCCCCAGCGTCCCGCTTCAATCACAGCAAGACTCAGTTCTGGCTGCCAGCGTAATTGCCAGGCCTCCTTGAACGTTCCCTTACCGCTGACTTGTTGAGGCGCACCCCACGGAATATTGAGTAGCAAAAGGCGATGGAGAAGATGGGAGCGTTCGCGATCGAGATCTTTCCGCAGGTCCAAAACCCAAAGGTGATCCTGGGCTTGGGGCTTCATACGCAGTCGCTTTTGCAGCTGTTGCAGATCCTGTTGGAGGGGAATCAGGGGGGTTTCTGCAGGAACATGGCCAAGGCGATCGCTGACGATCAACTTTTGACGAATCAACTGCATCGGTGTGGCATCGCCAAAGCAGAAAACCGTTTGAGCCGCTTCGTTCATTTCAGCCAGTCCTGGCATCGCGGAATTACGAAGGGCGGCCAAGGTTTCGGCCAAGCGTACAGCTTCAATCACACTCGCGGAGGATGCCTCCAGGTCTTCGCCGCGCAGCAGCCGGGCGACTTGGGTCATCCAGCGAATGGCGGTTTGGCTCGTGTTATGGGTCGCTTGGGTCGATCGCCAAAGATGGTCATACCAGCCAGGCGATTCAATCCCGGCCCCATAGCCGCTATCGCTCGACAGGCGACCATAGGTCCAGGGAATCCAGGTAGCTTTGACCTTGAGCTTAGGCAACCCCTTGAGGAGGGCATTATCTTGCTTTTGAGTCGGGAAAGGTTCGCAAAGAGCAGCACTATGCCAGGCACCACAGACCACGGCAATGGTTTGAAAGCCTTCTTTCTGAGCCTGCCGAATCGTGCGGCGCATGTAAGCTTCCCGCTGAGCCTCGCGCCCATCAGCCGGATTATTGTGATCAGGGGGATAGGTCTGCTCCATTTCTTGACGCAGGGCAGTCATGGCTTCCAGAATGGCGTCGAATAGCTCCGTGCTGTCCTGACGCTGCTCGACCATATGTTCCCACCACCGTTCGCTATCGGTATAACCAGCCGCCTTGGCTAGCCATGCCAGGGGATCCTCGGGGAGGGTACGAGGGGAGAGAGGAAGCGCGATCGCCATCTCTGGCTTGGCATCTTCCGGCTCCATATCAGCCCTCTCAGTTGACTCCGCAACCCCCTCCGGAAGGTCGGCTTCGGAATCAGGCTTGGCCGCCGCGATCGCCTGTTGTTGGGCTAGCCGTTGAGCAAGTTGATGCGTCTGCGGCAAGTCCATGAAGCGAACGGGAATGTTTTGCTGGAGGCCATAATGAATGGCTTGCCATTCGGGAGAGAAGATCGCAAAGGGATAATAGACAGCCTGTTCGAGTCGGTCGGGCGCATAAATTAGCAGCGCTACAGGCGGCTCCATGTCTGGCTGCGCCATCCAATCAATCGCATCATTCGCATCAGGTGGTCCCTCAACGAGGATAATGTCTGGCTGTAGCGTGTGGAGCGATCGCACAAGGCTCCTGGCGGAACCAGGGCCATGGTGACGAATACCAAAAACTTTGACCGTCATGATTGGTGTCGAATGTTCCCAGCACACACTTTAGCTGATGTGGAAGGAGGAAGCGTAGTCGAAGGCATTGGCGTCATAACTGCCGTGGCGTCACGCAACCCTTTGGCCAAAGACCTCGCCCGTGCGGGTAGCAGCATGGAAGGAATGCCATGGGGAGCAAGGCTCTAGACCACTGTGGGGTCAACTAACTGGGTCTGAATTTTGACGGGGGCAGCGAGAAGTTTCTGGACGGGGCAGCGATCGCTAATTTCCCGGAGTCGCTGCCGTTGTTCATCCGTGAGATTCCCTTCGAGGGTTAAGTTGGCGGCAATGAAAGGTTCTCCCTCATGAGATGTATAGGTCAAATCAACGGCGACTTGCTTCAGAGGCCAGCCTTTGCGCTCGGCATACATTTTGAGCGTGATGGCTTTACAGGATCCCAGCCCGGTCAAAATCCATTCAAAGGGAGTAGGCCCCGTATCGTCGCCTCCTAAAGTTGGCGGCTCATCGGCAGCCAGATAGAAGTGGCGAATCGTGACATCCTGACCGTAACGGGAATCATTGGAGGTAACGCACACAGAGGTCATGCGACACCTCCTACTGCGGCTGGGGCAGCATGATGCGGGGTCGTAAGATGGCCTGTTTTCACGTAGATGAGACACCCCTCGTCACTAAACGGGGTATGGATACTGCCGTGGGGACTGCGAAGCCAGGTACCTTTGGGATATACGCCATGCTCGTCAGCAAACGTACCGTCGATCACGAAGATTTCTTCCCCACCCCAGTGCCGATGAGTCTGAAAGTGAGTCCCTGGAGCCCACTTCACCAAAGCGACCTGTTCAGAGCTGTAGGCGTGCAGGGGCAGAACTTTAAGGCCATCCACCAATCCAGGAGCCCAGCGCGCTTGGCTCGTGTCGATCGCGACCTGCGTTTGATCATCAGAATCCATTTGCCACAGCTTAACCAGAATCGTCGCGCCTTCCTGAC
>JBCBTQ010000046.1:0-31080 GCA_039818605.1 Cyanobacteria bacterium J06639_14
AACTGGTCGCACTGCTGCATGCTCCCAATAAAAGCCAGACGGATCCATTCCCCGGAGGGTCGATCGCGATCGTGGAGGAGCCATGGATTCGCTTCAGGGGAGGGGTTACTTCAAGTAACACGTTCCCTGGAAGCTAAGGAAGTTCCGTTGCACCCATGAGGTAGCGATCGCACTCGCGTGCAGCGCCCCGTCCCTCATTAATGGCCCATACCACCAGGCTTTGACCACGACGACAGTCACCCGCTGCAAACACGCCGGGTAGCGACGTGGTGTAGCGCTCGTGTTCCGCTTTCACGTTGCTGCGGTTATCCCGTTCGAGGCCCAGCGAATCCAGCAAGGGCTGTTCAGGCCCGAGGAAACCCATGGCTAGCAGCACCAATTCGGCTGGGAGGACCTTTTCCGTGCCGGGGACATGCTGCGGAATGAACCGCCCGTTTTCGTCCTTACCCCACTGAATTTGCACTGTGTGAATGGCTTTCACATGACCAGACTCATCCCCCTCAAACTTGGTTGCGGTCGATAGGTAAGCGCGAGGATCGTCACCAAACATAGCTGCGGCCTCTTCCTGGCCGTAATCCATGCGGTAAATCTTGGGCCACTCCGGCCAGGGATTGCCCGCATCACGAGTTTCAGGAGGACGCGGCATAATTTCGAGCTGGGTGACGCTATTACAGCCGTGGCGGATAGACGTGCCCACACAGTCGGTCCCGGTATCACCGCCGCCGATAATCACAACATCCTTGCCAGCCGCTGAGATGTAATGATCGCCATAGTGCTTATCCAGAACAGCACGGGTGTTCTCGGTCAAAAATTCCATGGCAAAGTGGATGCCCTTCAGGTTGCGCCCCTCGATCGGCAGGTCGCGGGGGCGCGTGGAGCCCGTGCAGAGAACAACCGCATCAAACTCATTGAGCAAGGTCGCGGCGGGAATGTCTTGGCCGACCTCGGTATTGCACACGAAGGTGACGCCTTCAGCTTCCAGCACATCCAAGCGCCGCTGGACGACTTTTTGTTTCTCCAGCTTCATGTTGGGGATGCCATACATGAGAAGCCCTCCGGGGCGATCGGCCCGTTCGTATACAGTGACCCAGTGTCCCGCTGAGTTGAGTTGCGCCGCTGCGGACAAACCCGCAGGTCCAGAGCCAATAACCGCAACTTTCTTCCCGGTGCGCTGCTTCGGTGGCGTGGGGCTGATCCAACCTGATTCCCACCCCTTTTCCGCAATGGAGTATTCAATGTTTTTGATCGTGACGGGGGGATTGGTAATACCTAACACACAGGAACCTTCGCAAGGCGCTGGACAGACTCGCCCGGTGAATTCGGGAAAGTTGTTGGTTTTGTGTAGTCGTTCCAGGGCTTCTTGCCAAAGCCCGCGATAGATCAAATCGTTCCACTCGGGGATCAGGTTATTAATGGGACAACCGCTGGCCATGCGGCTGATGGTCATACCGGTGTGACAGAAAGGAGTCCCGCAGTCCATACAACGAGCCGCTTGGGTTTGCAGGTTCTCGTCGGGCATGGGGAGATGGAATTCATCCCAGTTGCGGATGCGATCGGCGGGAGCAACGTCTAGCGCTACTTCCCTGAGATATTCCATAAAGCCAGTTGGTTTTCCCATGGTGATTTCCTATTGTTCTGTTTTGTTTTTCGTTATTGGGTTGGGGCGAGGCATTGGCAAAATAACGACTGTGGTAGTCACAAAACTCTTCACCCCAATGCCTCGCCCGTGCAGATTGTTCGTTCTTTGTTCTTCCTGAGGTGATAGCTTGCTGCTTTGAGTTGAGCTCTTTGGATAGGCATCATGGGACAGCCATTTCCTTGAGAAAGGGTTCGTAGAAATCGCTGTGATCACCTTCAAAGTTGTCCATGCCTCGTTTGGTGAGGTAGCCTCCTTTTTTACCGGTATGGGGGTTAGGGATATAGCTAGAAATATGTTTGGGATAATTTACATCCTCATGCCAGGCGATATTAAAGGCAGCAAACTTGGGGAAGAATTGCATTTTGGCGTAGGCTTGGATATGGTCATGAATCCACCACGCTAGCGCTGTCCAATCGCGAGTTTTTTCGTAGTAGGGAATGAAGGATGTCACGATGACACAAGCGGTAGCTCCCATATATTGGCGATCGCGGATATCCCAAATGTGAGAGGCGTAATTCTTCTCATTCTGAGCGCAGTTATACTGATTTTTATTAGCCGCTCCTGTGGCATTGACGGCAGGTGATCGATAGGCCGAGCGAATGCTGATTCGCCCCAAGGCATCTTGAATTGGCTCCAACACCTTTTCACATAGATTGCGCCCAGCGGTTATGGCTAAGTCAGGATTTTCTGGAATATTTGGAATCCCTTCAATTTGAGAGATTTCAGAGTATAAAAACTCACGCATAAAAAAACTTTTCGAGAGTCTCACTCGACCAAATTCTTCTAGAGATTTAACCGTTTGGGGCTTTTTCATCCTGATATTTGAAGCTCAGTAACCTACTCTACGGTCGGGTCAGCAAGGTGCGTTAAGCAATGCCGTAACGCACCCTACGATTGATTGACGGCGGCCTGACAAAAGTGGTCGTTAGCTACCACTGATACGGGCGATATCGCGGGCATTTTCTTCAAAGGCCGCATTGAGCGCCTCGTCACCTGTGAGGCCGTTGGCCAGAGCTTGTTGAATGTGCTGTACCACTCGTTTGTAATCACGCGGCATCACTTTCACAAACTTCGGCACCATGACATCCCACTGATCCAGGACTTGGGCTCCCACACTGCTGTTGGTGTAGGTGACATGACGCTGAATCATGTCATGTAACTCGCGGATTTCTTCTGGGTCTTCCAGAGTTTCGAGGCCGACCATTTCGGTGTTGCAGTGCGTGGGGAAATCGCCCACTTCGTCCAGCACGTAAGCGACCCCACCGCTCATCCCAGCCGCAAAGTTCCGTCCAGTGCGACCAAGAATAACCACCTTGCCGCCGGTCATGTACTCGCAGCCATGGTCACCAACACCTTCCACAACTGCTCTGACCCCAGAGTTACGAACGCAGAACCGCTCACCAGATAAGCCGCGAATGTAGGCTTCACCATCCGTCGCACCGTAGAAAGCGACATTGCCGGTGATAATATTCGCTTCGGGCACAAAGGTCGACTGTGGGGGTGGATAGAGGATGATTTTGCCACCACTCAAGCCCTTACCCATGTAGTCGTTCGCTTCACCGTCCAGTTCTAGCGTCACCCCTTTGGGGACAAAGGCCCCGAAACTCTGTCCGGCACTGCCCTGGAAATGGAGATGCACGGTATCTTCCGGTAACCCTTCCCAGTGGCGTTTGGTGATTTCATTGCCCAGGATGGTACCCACGACACGGTTGGTATTTTGAATGGGTAAGGTCGCTTTAACCTTTTCGCCCCGAGCGATCGCGGGCTCACATAATTCCAGCAGCGTTGTGATATCGAGAGACTTGTCGAGTCCATGATCCTGCGCGATTTGGCAGTAGCGCCCGACTTCTGGTCCCACCTCTGGCTGATAGAGGATGGGGGAGAGATCCAGCCCCTTAGCTTTCCAATGCTCAATGGCTTGCTTAGGTTCCAACACATCCGTGCGGCCAACCATCTCATCCATTGTGCGGAAACCCAACTGGGCCATCCATTCGCGGATTTCCTGCGCAATGAACTGCATGAAGTTGACGACATGGTCGGGATCACCCAGGAAGTGCTTGCGCAATTCGGGGTTCTGGGTGGCGACACCGACTGGGCAGGTGTTCATATGGCAGACCCGCATCATAATGCAGCCCATGGTGACCAACGGTGCTGTGGAGAAGCCAAATTCTTCAGCCCCCAGCAGGGTGGCAATCACAACATCCCGTCCAGTCTTCATCTGACCATCCGTTTCCACCACCACCCGACTGCGGAGGTTGTTCATCACTAGGGTCTGGTGGGTTTCAGCTAACCCCAATTCCCAAGGTAAACCGGCGTGCTTAATTGAGGTTTGCGGTGAGGCTCCCGTCCCGCCATCAAATCCCGAAATCAGGATGACATCGGCGTGCGCTTTGGCAACGCCAGCCGCGATCGTGCCGACGCCAACTTCGGAAACCAGCTTAACGTTGACCCGTGCCTCACGATTCGAGTTCTTCAGGTCATGGATTAGCTCGGCCAGATCTTCAATGGAGTAGATATCGTGATGCGGTGGCGGCGAAATCAGCCCGACCCCTGGTGTCGAGTGACGGACCTTGGCAATCCAGGGATAGACCTTACGTCCTGGTAGCTGGCCCCCCTCACCAGGCTTAGCTCCCTGGGCCATCTTGATTTGCAGTTCTTTCGCTTGGGATAGGTACAGGCTCGTCACGCCAAATCGCCCCGAGGCCACTTGCTTGATCCCACTATTTTTGGAGTCGCCCTTTTCATTCGTCCAGGTGTAGCGTTCAGGATCCTCACCCCCTTCGCCCGTATTGGACTTGCCGCCGATGCGGTTCATGGCGATCGCCAACGTCTCATGGGCCTCCTTGGAAATTGACCCATAGCTCATGGCCCCAGTTTTGAAACGGCGAGTGATGGCTTCAATGGGTTCGACCTCATCGAGCGGGACCGGTTCGCGGGTCTTGAACTGCAGCAAATCACGCAGGCGGAACAGCTGTTTCTCTTGTTGGTTAACGAGCGCTGCATACTGCTTATAGGTGTCGTAATCCCCAGTCCGCACGGCTTTTTGGAGCGAATGAATCACTTCTGGACTAAACAGATGTGCCTCGCCCTCTTTACGCCACTGATAGTCACCCCCCACATCCAACGTGACGGTTTCCGTGGGGCGATCGGGGAAGGCATGGCGATGCTGCTGGATTGATTCTGTCGCCAGCATGTCGAGTCCGACACCCTGGATGCGTGAAGCCGTCCAGGTGAAGTACTTGTCGATAACTGCCTGATTTAAGCCGAGTGCTTCAAAGATTTGAGCGCCACGATAGCTCTGGATGGTGGAGATGCCAATCTTGGAGGCAATTTTGATCACCCCCTTAACCACAGCTTTAGCGTAGTTCTTATAGGCCTTCTCCGGATCCATGGATGGCAGGAGGCGATCGCGCATCATGCCATCAATCGTTTCAAATACCAGATAGGGATTGATGGCACCGCAACCATAGCCGATCAAAACCGCAAAATGATGCACTTCGCGCGGTTCGCCAGATTCCAGCACAATCCCGACACGGGTGCGAGTACCGTTACGAATAAGGTGATGATGCAGTCCCGCCACGGCCAACAGGGCCGGGATCGCGGCATGATCTGAATCGATCCCCCGGTCTGACAAAATGATGAGACTCTTGCCCGCCGCGATCGCCGCATCGGCTGCCTGGAAAATCTCCTCCAGCGCTGACTCCAAACCTGCCGCTCCGGCCTTCGGGTCGAAGAGAATCGGCAACGTTACAGATGGAAACGCCTCGGCATGCTTCAGCTTATCCAGCTCGGCATTATTGATGATCGGCGTTTTGAGGCTGACCAGATGGCAGCTTTCGGGCTCTGGCTGCAGCAAATTGCGTTCACTGCCAATGGTGGTTTCGGCAGAGGTAATAATGGCCTCACGAATAGAGTCAATCGGCGGATTTGTGACTTGAGCAAATAGCTGATGGAAATAGTCGTATAGCAGCCGGGGACGGTTAGACAGGACCGGCAGCGGAGTGTCGGTGCCCATCGCACCAATTGCCTCAACGCCGTTTTGCGCCATCGGCTTCAACAACATCCGTAATTCTTCGAACGTGTATCCGAACGCCGTTTGTTGAACCCGTAGAGGCGCAAAGTTTTGCGCCTCTATAGAATTGGCGGGCGTGGGCAAATCCGCTAAATCAACCCGATACTGGTCCAACCATTCCCGGTAGGGATGCGCCACAGCAATTTGCTGCTTGATCTCTTCATCAGCAACAATCCGCCCTTCCTCCATATTCACCAGGAACATCCGCCCCGGCTCCAGTCTGCCCTTGTACGCTACCCGCTCGGGCTCAACCGGCAGGACTCCAGCTTCAGAAGCCATAATCACCAAATCATCTTTAGTGACTGTGTAGCGCGAAGGGCGCAAGCCGTTGCGATCCAGCACGGCCCCCATCATGGTGCCATCCGTGAAAGCAATGGAGGCAGGACCATCCCACGGTTCCATCAGGCAGGCATGGTACTCGTAGAAGGCTTTTTTCGCCTCACTCATCGACTCGTGGGCGGTCCAGGGTTCCGGGATCATCATCATGACGGCATGGGGCAGCGAACGACCGGCCAGCGCCATCAGCTCCAAAGTGTTATCGAAAATGCCCGAGTCACTACCCTCTTTATTGATCAGGGGCTTGGCTCGTTCCAGATCATCCCCAAACAATGGTGACTCAAACATGGACTGGCGAGCATACATCCAGTTGATATTGCCGCGTAGGGTGTTGATTTCGCCGTTGTGGGCGACGTAACGGTAGGGGTGCGATCGCTCCCAACTAGGAAACGTATTGGTACTGAAGCGAGAATGCACCAGAGCTAAGGCACTTGCCATATCTGGATCAGCCAGATCAGGGAAGTACAACCCAACTTGTTCTGGCGTCAGCATCCCCTTATAGACGATGGTGCGACAGGACAAACTAGTGACATACCAATAGGGGTCGATCCCCGTGGGACGAATGGCGGAATGCGATCGCTTACGAATGATGTACAACTTTCGTTCAAAGGCCCAATCATCTTCAAGATCCGCAGACCGTTGAAGGAATGCCTGCTGCATAAAGGGCTCGCTGGCCTTTGCCGTTTCCCCTAAGGACGCATTGTTAACGGGCACATCGCGCCAACCAATGACCTGCTGCCCTTCTTCTGCGGCGATACGCTCAAAAATGCGACGACTCTCTTTTCGTTCTGCTGCATTGGGTGAGGCAAAGAAAAGGCCCACGCCATAGTGCCCTGGTTCTGGCAAGGCCATCCCCTGTGCGGCTGTCACTTTCGTCAGAAACGTGTGAGGTAATTGCAGCAAAATACCGGCACCATCCCCGGTATTAGCCTCAGCACCAACCGCACCACGATGGGACAGGTTTAACAAAATCGTGAGTCCTTGCTCCACAATCGCATGCGATTGCCCACCTTTCATATGAACAATAAAACCGACACCACAAGCATCGTGCTCAAATTGCGGATCGTAGAGTCCCTGCTTAGAGGGCGGAAACGTATGATTCATTAATTTCGGGCCTAAAAACGACCTGAGAACACCATGAAGTGGACCACCTGCAGTCATAAAAAACTTTCCAGACAGTGGGCATGGGAAGCTGTTCTCTATGTGGTGGCATTCTCGATCACTTTTTAGGCGACATAGAATCCCTTAATAAAATTGTCAGAATATTGCTCTTTTTTTGAATGTATTTCTTATCAATGGAAAACATTATTTAAATGAATGCATTGAAACGGTCGTAATTGTTACCAGTTTGAGATTTTTGCCTTTGTCGTGAGTTTTCGTCATAAGCTGAGTCGAACGCTCGTTCTTGGGCTTAGCCATCGCCAAGAGACTACGATTGACAATTCTTGATGCCAAAGTCTATGCTAGTGGGCTTTTTCAACGTTGATGGCTAGGCTGGTCAACGGAAGTCGATAATAAATGTCATCAAAATAATGGTTGATGGTTGTGTCCTAGCCCCCCAGATATCATCGATCTGGGTCGCCAGATCAACTCATGCACTCCATTTCCAGAATGCCGACCTAATTTGCAGCGTGCTTTTTCTGGAATACTTATATAAATGGCTTAAAACTCAGAGAAGTTTTTAAGTTATGATGCTCACTTTGACTGAATATTGAGTTCTTGAGCGGCACAATCTCGCACTAAGTATTAGACGCTACAGTTTTCGATCCACTTCAATTGAGAACTGAGACAAAATCCTGTATTTTGCAACAAAAATAGCCCAATAATTCTGGCGTTTTGACTCGTGGTGGCTTTGACTTCTCCCAATATGGGGCGTGAGCAGTAATGCGATGATTGCTCCAACGCAGCATTCTATCCACCCTACGCCTTTCTTGTACAGACACTTTATTCTTACGCTGATCCCCAATTCTTACGCTGATCCCCAAGACTTTTGGCCTATGAGACCTATTCAGGCGAGGATTCCGGGCTGGTCTGTTCAAGATAGGGCTCATCGACCAAAAAGGCCCCCCGTTCAAACTTAACAACCCAGTATCCGCCCGGACGCTGCTCCAGAATGATTCCCACCTGCCCAACGGGAATGAGGTCGGGTGGACGCAGCATTGGCATGGGATCGGCGGTTTTGAAATAGGGGGGCTGAGACGTAAGACGAACGCGATCGCCAGCAACAAAACTCATAATTTGTAGGTTTGGTGATGATATCCAGCAATCCTAGTTGAACGCTTGACTACAGGCAACACCAGCCTCGGGGTCAAGGTTGAAAACCGGAAGTCTATATCAGTTTTGAGTCGTTGTAGCGTCAGTTTCAACTGGGGTTTCTTGCGTATCTGGAGTATCTTCTGGACTTGCGGCGTTCCCAGCATCCGGTCCATTCCCCTGAACGGCTGCATTGTTAATAGATGCGGGACTCGTTTCTGGAGTCGTCGTAACATCAGACTCTAAATCAGATGCGGAACCTTCTGGGGCCGATGACTCGACCGCCTCTGGAGTATCGTTGGCTGCATCATTCGGTTCTGTCTCAGGGGCGTTATTGGTCCCAGGCTCAGGGACAATACAGGTTTCTGAATCATACTCAACAACGACCTGAAACTCGTACGCTGCTGGCCCCTTCACAACTGTAAATTCTTGTTCTTTGATGAACTGGGCGGCTTGCCAGTTAAGGAAGAGATAGCCCGTACTCTTAAGAATCTCAGGTTCTCCGAAGAGCTTGCCCTCGGCATCGATAAAGGCTCCAATGAGACCATCATGGGGTTCTGGCTCGAGGCATTGCCCCGAAGCTCCGTAGGGAATGAGTAACTCGATAGGTTCTTCCACGAGCGCAATTGTAAGATTGCCCGTGGCCGCTTTGCCGGCTAAAAACCAATCCTCAAATCGTTCCTCAATGCCTTCATCATCAGTCCGAGCATCGTCGTAGGTGAATGCCTGAATTTGCTGCTCGGGGGATAAGTCTTCGAATGAATTACCCTGAGCCATAAACTCATCTAGGCTCGGTTGTGAGGTGTCTTCGGCAGGATTTGCAGCTTGAGCTTCCAAGTCTTCGGCACTCGGTTCTGTCGGCAAATTTTCTAGATTATCTGCAACTGACGATTCTAGTTCTGGGACTTCGCTATCGTTAACGTCAGGGTTTGTTGCAGGCGTATCCGTGTCCTCTTGAGGAGGTTTCCCTGGATTTGAAGCGGGATAGTTGCTGATTGGGGGTGGGAGTAGGGGGATCGAAGGTAAACTACCCGAGAATAAAGGATTCGAGTTGTTGGTCTTGTTGGGTGTTTCCGATGTAGCCGCTTGCCCCCCTGGGATAGAGGAAGCGGGTATTTTTTCTAAGCCTGAACTGCCAGTACCCTCACCCCACAAAAATGGACTGACTGACTCTAAATCCCCGAAGTTTTCGAAGCGGTAAAAAGACTGCGAAAAATCAGGCAATCGCTGCTGTTCAGCAGACGTTAGTTCAATCAGGGGAACCTGGCGCTGCTCTTCTGGCAGGTCAAGGTCAGCGATCGCTTGGAAATTTAGCCCCTTAAACGTAGGGCCCGCAGCAAATATGCCACCGTGAACGCCTACAGATATGATGCCTGCTAACCAAGAAGGATGTAGTAAGCGTCGAAGCCAGCTTGGAGTAGACCGGGTAGAAGCCATAGGGCGATCACTGCTCATACAAATAAAGCGTTAAACCATATAGACGCGCATAGGACCCTAACGGTGCCCGTGTGTGGCTATAGCCTAGCCGATCGATGGCTGACAGTGAACTATCAACAGCGAAAAATATGGCAAGTCCAGATTGGGGTACTCTTCTAAGTTGCGGTAGATTTGTTGGTCTGGTTGCGTAGCCCTTACGACAACAGTACTTCGAGTAAGCAAATGGCGCTGTTTCAAAATCTGCCAAACCGTCGGGTACACAGAAGCGACCTTCATCAAAACAACTTTATCAGCTTGGTCGAGGGCTACCTCTAAATCCCTCGTCTGGTAAAGTGCGGGCAAAATGGTCAGGCGCTGGTCAAGAATCGTGAGTGGCTCTCCCAATAAGGCTGCTGCCGCTAGGGGTGAACAGACACCGGGTACTGTCTGCACCATGACATCAGGATGATGTTGTTGGAGAGTCTGAACCAGATAAGTAAAGGTGCTGTAGAAACTAGCATCACCTTCGGTGGCAAATACGACATCCTGGCCCGTTGCCAGATGCGCCCAGACGATATCGGCGGCTGTTTGCCACGCAGCTTCTAAGACGCTGGCCTCTTGAACATAGGGAAAATGCAAGGGCAACTGAACTTGGTCAGGCTGCAATAGCGAAGCAATAATTTTTTGGGCGATGCCAGGTTTGTGGCCGCGTCCTGCCGGAAAAGCGATCACGGGCGCACTCTGTAGGAGACGAGCTGCCTTGAGGGTAATCAGCTCAGGATCCCCTGGACCGACGCCGACACCCCATAGCTGACCTAATTGAGGCTGACCTAATTGATTAGGGGTCATCGATAGCTTCTCGATTTGGGACAGCAGTCTCAGATAATAGAGGAATGGTTGTTTCTCCAGGCCATTTATGACTTTGCCGACTGTCATCATACCGGGTTATCTCGCTGGGGCTGCGCCCTACCGTTCCCTAGAAGCTGACCTTAACCAACGAGGGTTGTGGACAGTAACGGTGCCCCTAACACGCCGCAGTTGGTTGCCGACGGTCGGTGGGCGATCAGTGCAGCCAATTTTGACCGCGATCGCGGCTACCATTACCCATGCCCAAGCGGTTACGGGCAGCGATCGCGTCAACCTGGTGGGACATTCAGCGGGGGGATGGATTGCCCGGATTTACTTGGGAGATCGTCCCTACAACGTTCATCAAGCCGATCGCGATCGCACCAATTGCTGGTCAGGGTACAAGCACGTCAATACATTAGTGACACTGGGCACTCCCCACATGAGCCAAGAACGCTGGACCCGACGCAACCTTGATTTCGTGAATCAGACCTATCCAGGCGCATTTCACCCCCAGATCAAGTATGTCTGCGTGGCCGGTAAAGCTGTATTCGGTCACCGTTGGCGCACCTGGTTTACTTACAACAGCTATCAACTCACAGCCGGTGAAGGTGCCTGTTGGGGCGATGGTATTACCCCCATTGCAGCCGCCCATCTAGCTTCAGCACAAAACCTGATTCTAGAGGATGTCTATCACTCACCCAAACCCGCGATCGCCTGGTATGGATCGCCGCAAATTGTCGAACAGTGGTTGGCATATTTGAACTAGGTAGAGGAAGCGTT
The DNA here is from genome assembly GCA_039818605.1 of Cyanobacteria bacterium J06639_14. Lineage (GTDB taxonomy): Bacteria > Cyanobacteriota > Cyanobacteriia > Phormidesmidales > Phormidesmidaceae > SIO1E4. The sequence continues at coordinate 11,346 of JBCBTQ010000046.1, forward strand.
TTGAATTTTGAATTTTGAATTTTGAATTGAACCCCCCACTCCCCCACTCCCCCACTCCCCCCTTACCCCCCAATCCCTCACCACGATCAATCATCAGTGCTAATGTAGGGTGCAGAACGCTCATATCTAAAGATTGTGTCTATGCTGCGCTGCGCCAAATCACTTGTTCCTGCCTTACTCGTAGCGACTCTTTGGGGTTGGATGTCAAATCAGACCGCTATCGCAGCGCCTCCTGAAACAGCTCCTGAGATGCTTTTGTCCACTATTGACAGTATCGAAGCGGCGGCCAACGCCCAGGACATCGAGCAGGTTATGTCTCTGTATAGCGACGCGTTTCAGGGACCAGATGGGTTTACCCGAACGCAATATCAGGAAACACTCAGCCAGTTTTGGGAGCAGTACACAACGCTAGCTTACGAAGTCGATTTGCTATCGTGGGAAGCCGATGGCAATGGCTTTGTGGCAGAAACTCTCACCACAGTGGAAGGCACTCAGTTAAAAGCCGGTAGGGAATTCACACTGACGTCGGCGGTGCGATCGCGCCAGCGCTTTGAGAATGGCCAGTTGGTTTCGCAAGAAATCTTGTCGGAACAGTCCCGCCTATTATCGGGACCTACTCCGCCGACCGTGACGATTCAATTGCCGGAAACCGTATCTCCAGGCCAAAACTTTTCATTTGATGCCATTGTGCAAGAGCCCTTGGGCGATCGCCTACTGCTGGGCAGTGCCCTGGATGAAGGGGTTACCTTTGAGGACTTTTTGACCCCACGTCCCTTTGTCGAAATGGAACAGCTTTCAGCCGGGGGGTTGTTTAAACTCGGTAACGCCCCTGATAAAACCGATCAGCGCTGGATTTCGAGCGTCCTGATCAGAGAAGGGGGCATTGTAGTGGATACGCGCCGCTTGAGAATTGGGGAGTAGTTAGAGGGCCAGCGCACCAATAAAGCGGACCTTTCTACCCTTCCACTCCACTGTCTCCTACCAATCCTTGATGCTCACGCCGATCCCTAAGCTGCTTGCACCAAAGTCGTGAGAACCCCTTTGAATAAGGCCAACCCGTCTGTTGCTCCTAGTACGGGATCAGAAGCACGCTCGGGGTGAGGCATCATGCCCAAAACATTGCCAGCGGCATTGCAGATGCCAGCAATATTGTTGAGGGAGCCATTCGGGTTATCGCCCTGGCTAACTTCACCGACGGGGTTGCTATAGCGGAAAACGATTTGTTGGTTATCCTCTAGTGCTTTCAGCGTATCGGCATCAGCGTAGTAGCAACCTTCGCCATGGGCAATAGGAAGGGTAATGACCTGGTTTGGGGAGTAAGCTTGAGTCCAGACCAGGTTAGTGCGTTCCACTCTCAAAGGAACACGATCGCAGATGTAGCGCAAATCACGGTTCCGAACGAGCGCGCCAGGTAACACGCCAGCTTCAGTCAAAATTTGAAAGCCATTGCAAATCCCCAAAACCAGGCCGCCTTTAGCGGCATGTTCCAGGGTGGCTTGCAGTGCCGGAGAAAACTGAGCGATCGCACCGCAGCGTAAATAATCTCCGTAGCTAAAGCCCCCCGGGACAATGACGAGATCGGCATTTTGCAAATCACGGTCTTCATGCCAGATCATCTGGGTGGGTTGACCTAATAAATCACGGGTTACATAGACAGCATCGCGATCGCAGTTAGATCCGGGAAAGACAATAACGCTGATGTTCATGACGGCATCCTCTTATCACACTGGGAAGCAATGACAGGGGCGCAAAGCTCAGTGCCCCTGCGGTTTAGTGGGGTTATGCAGGGGGGCTCATGGCGATTGGAGCCTGAATATCGAACCGATAATTTTCGATGACAGGGTTGGTGAGCAACTGATCACACATCTGATCAAGCTGTTGACGAGCACTCGTTTCGTCCTGTGCTGTGAGGCTGACCTCAATGTACTTCCCAATTCTGACCTGCTCGACGGTAGCAAAACCCATATGATGTAGCCCTGAGCGGACGGCAGTCCCTGCAGGATCCAAAACCGAAGGGCGAAGTGTGACGTATATTTGAGCCTGATAGGTCGGCATTGCGATCGCATGATAGAAGGCACACTAATCCTACCGCATCCATCTCTGCATTAAGCTTAGGAATAGAGGACTTTAGAACGCTATGAACGAACGCAGGACACGAAGCCAAGAGCGCATTCTCAAGGTTATGCAAGGGTTAGATCAACCAACCTCAGCTCAGGATCTGTATATCGAGCTGCGCAATCATCAATACAGTGTTGGCTTGGCAACAGTATATCGTTCTCTAGAAGCCCTGAAGCTTGATGGCCTGGTTCAGGTGCGGACGTTACCCAGTGGGGAGTCCTTATACAGCCTGCCTCAAGAAGATCGCCATCATTTAACGTGCCTACGCTGCGGTAGCTCGATTTCCATCGACGAGTGCCCCGTGCATGAGTTGGAAAAGGAACTGCATCACGCCCATAAGTTCCGCATCTTTTATCACACTCTAGAATTCTTTGGTCTCTGTCCTGTATGCCAGGCTGCGGAAACGACAGCTGCTGCCGAGTGACGCTAACAGAATTACGTGATCCAATCACTCAAAAACTCTATGTTTCCTTGCATCTCTTCTAAGAGTTGAGTGTTCATTAATCTCAGGACTCCACGCATCAGGTCACCAATTCCATATCTTTGCTGTGGAGCCACAATAATTCCTGCATGGGATAAACCATCAGATAAAAGCCTTAAAGCTTAAATAATCGTTGGCCCATTCCCTATTCCCCGCTTAAACCACCGCAATACACTCAATCTCAACTCGTACATCTTTAGGTAGCCGTGCAACTTCGACACAGGCGCGGGCGGGAGCGGTTGCTTCACCAAAGTACTTAGCATAGACAGCATTCATCGCGGTGAAGTCATTCATGTCTTTAAGGAAGACAGAGGTTTTGACGACATTTTCGATACTAGCCCCACCCGCTTCCAGGATGGCCGTCAGATTCGCGATCGCCTGTTCTGTCTGAGCGGCGACATCATCGCCACCGACCAATTTTCCAGTTTTAGGATCCAGCGGAATCTGTCCAGCGACAAATAGCATGGATCCCGTTGCCAGGATGGCTTGGTTATAGGGACCCACAGGAGCAGGAGCATTGTCAGTTTGAATAATTTTGCGATCCATGATTCTCGAAAAAAGCTGAACAATTTATAGCCGGGGGCGCATGCCGTAATGCCGATACTGCCAATAATCGCGCAGGATGCGATCGTGGTCAAAACAAAGATTAGGAGGAACTTCCCAAGGATTAAATAGGGCGATGTCCTTGGCATCATCATCCGCTATAGGATTACCGACTGCAGCCGCTAGAAAAACAATGCTGATGGTGTGTTTCCGAGCATCACGACTGGGATCGGAATAGACATAGAACTGCTCAATCAGAGTGACCTCAAGCTGGGTTTCTTCCTTGGCTTCTCGCATGGCCGCTGTCTCAACGGCTTCGCCATAGTCCACAAATCCTCCCGGAATGGCCCAGCCAAATGGTTCGTTCCGACGCTCAATGAGCACGATAGGACGATGAGGGCGATCGCGCATCTCGATAATAATGTCTACGGTAGGAGCGGGATTACGGTAAGTCATAAATTCTCACTCCGCAAAAAATTATGCCAAAACTCTATCGCAAGTTGAGGAATTCCCCATAATCCCCGTGTTAGAGTCAATGGGACGTGACGGGAGAGACGATGCCTTTTCAAAGAGCCAGTGGCATTCTCCTACATCCAACCTCATTTCCTGGACAATACGGCATGGGCGACCTCGGACCCAAGGCCTATGAGTTTGTCGATTTTTTGGCTGCCACCGGGCAGCAAATCTGGCAAATACTGCCATTGGGACCGACAGGACATGGCAACTCACCGTACATGTCCTACTCTGCGATGGCGGGGAACAACATGTTGATCAGCCTGGATCAGTTACGCGATCGCGAACTACTGACCCAGGAAGATTTAGATCATTTTCCTTACTTTCCTGAGGATTTTGTTGACTTTGGTCGGGTGCTACCCGCCAAACAAAGCCTGTTAGAGAAAGCAGCCGCAGCCTTTCAGTCAAAAGCTGACGAGGAAACGCAAGCTGAGTATGCTCAATTTTGTGAAGACCATGCTTTTTGGCTCGATGACTATGCCTTTTTCATGGCTCTGAAGCAGGCCCATGGAGGGGCTAGCTGGCACACGTGGGATGAAGCGATCGCCCGTCGTACGCCTCAGGCCATGACAACCTGGCATCAAAAGCTGGCCCAGGTTATTGACGTTCACAAGTACTTCCAGTTTGAGTTCTATCGGCAGTGGTCGGCATTGAAAGCCTATGCCAATGAGCGACACATCCAAATTGTGGGTGATATGCCGATTTATGTTGCTCATGACAGCGCCGATGTATGGGCTTGTCCTGAGAATTTCATGATTGATGAGAAAACGCTGGAACCTTCGGAAATGGCGGGTGTGCCACCGGACTATTTCAGTGAAACTGGACAGCTCTGGGGTAACCCAACCTACAACTGGGAAGTTTTGGAAAAGTCTGGCTTTAGCTGGTGGCTGCAGCGCCTGAAAGCCCTGTTGGACTATGTTGATCTGACCCGCATTGATCACTTTCGCGGCTTTGAAGCCTACTGGGCCGTCGATGAAGGTGAAACAACTGCGATGAACGGCAAGTGGATAGAAGCACCCGGAGAGGCATTCTTTAACACGGTCAAGGACGAATTTGGCAGCTTACCCATTCTGGCTGAGGATCTGGGCGTCATTACTCCAGAAGTCGAGGCCCTGCGGGATAAGTTTGGGTTTCCGGGTATGAAGATTCTGCAGTTTGCCTTTGGTGATAACCACAACAATCCCTATTTGCCCTTCAACTGTGTCCGCAATTGCGTGATTTACACAGGAACTCATGACAATGACACGACGGTGGGCTGGTTTGATAAAGCCTCCGAATATGAGCGCGATCGCGTCCTTCGCTATTTGGGGGGCCTTAGCCCCGATGGCATCCACTGGAGCATGACTCGCCTGGCGCTGGGCTCTATTGCCAACCAAGCCATTATCCCCCTGCAGGATTTGCTGGGCTTGGGTAGCCACGCCCGCATGAATTCACCGGGCAAAGCTGACGGTAACTGGGGCTGGCGCTATCGGTCGGAAGCCCTCACCGGGGAACTGCGAGATCGGCTGCGTGAGCTGACCAAGCTGTATGGCCGTGCACCGCATCATTGGCAATAATCTGCCCAGGGACGGGTTCCTGAGGAGCCCGTCCCTGGAGGTGACCGGAAACTTTGCCATGAAAACGCCCCAATCAAGGAGGCGTCATTTTATGATTAAGCCCCTTTATTCAGCAGTCAGGACTTGATCAACACGAAGGGAAAGCTCTGGAAAAGTGACAGATGGGATGGGCATGTTACCTAGAAAGCGTTGGGCTTCGTAAAGGTCATCGACAAGCTGGAGAAGCGTAATGCTGCTGTCGAGGGGATCCACAACCCAGTATTCCGGGATATTAAGAACGTTATACTCGGCACGCTTAGTTCGATAATCCGTAATGACGGTGGAATCGCTGACGACTTCGACAACGAGAAAAGGCGGTGGATCGTTGAGGCGAATGACGGCTTCCCGGTCACGAAGCTCGCGCCATTGGTTAAGAGACAGCACCATAACATCAGGAATCCGGGCCGTATCCCAACGACCGCCACGAGGTGATTGCATGGCGATCGCCATTTGTTTGGCCGTCCATTGATGACCCATGCGCCTGATTTCGTCACGGAAGGTATCGTTGAGAAATTCAGCGATAGCCCCATGACGACCTTTGGGCTGAGCCATAGCCACTAGCTCTCCATTAACTAGCTCGTAGCGAGTGTCTGTGTCATCCTCATACAGGAGGTAATCATCGAGAGCAAGACGCTGAGTCGTAACAGTCACTGACGAAAGCTCCAAAGGTCGGAGTCATTACGGAACAGTCTATCCCTAACCCGTAGTAAACTGCTTGCGATGATGCAATTTTGAACTCGGCATTCAGAGCGCAGCGCCTTATCATCACCCCTCATGCAGATTCTTTCCGTTACCCTTAAAAACTTCAAAACCCACAGCGATAAACATTTCACCTTCTCCCTCGGGACCAACGCTATCTGCGGAGAAAATGGCGCAGGGAAAACCAGCATCCTAGAGGCGATCGCGTGGGTTCTCTTTAACCACCAGGGGGATTACACCAAAGATGATCTGATTCGTAACGGCAGTGGTAGCGCTGAAGTCACCGTCGAATTTGTGTCTAATTACGATGGGCGCACCTACACCGTACAGCGCCACACCAATAAGGGCTATACCCTCTTCGATCCCCAGTTGAATGTCCGCCTGCCTTATACGCGCATTAAAGACGAAGTTCTGCCGTGGCTGTGCGAACATTTAGGCGTATCCCCTGGAACGGATTTGGGCGAACTTTTTGCCCGCACCGTTGGCGTACCGCAAGGAACTTTCACTGCCGACTTTTTGCAGTCTCCTGAGAACCGCAAGACCGTCTTTGACAAGGTCCTGAAAATCGAAGCCTACAAAACAGTCCATAAAGACTTGAATAGCCTGCGTCGCTATGCTGAAGCGCAGGTTGAAGCGGTTGACCGTGATATCGCTAACTACGAAGAACGCCTCGCCACCTGGGATGACCTGCAGGCTAGACACCAAACCTTGGCCGCTAGTTTGACTGAGAGTGAAACGCAACTGGCGACCCTCACTACGCAACTGGCGACCCTACAACAAGAGCGGGATACCCTGAAAGCCAAAGCGGATCAACTACAGCAATGGCAGCGTCAGCTCCAGCAGGTGCAGTCCCAAATTGAGGGGAAACAGCAGGCGATCGCCCTCTTGACTCAATCTCTAGAACAAGCCACTCAGGCCGTCAATATTTGTGCCCGCACCCGCCCTGCTTACGAGGCCTACCAGGCGACCGAAGCCCAACTGCAGGTGCTCAATCAACAGCAGACGCAACGGCAATCCCTCCAAAAACGCCAGCAGCAACTCCAAAAAACGCTGGCAACGCGAGCCGCTGACTTGACACGCCTCAAGCTCCAGATCGAAGGGTTTGAAACGGCGGCTGCGACGATTGCCCAACTACAGCCCCAGGTACAGCAACAGCTAGCACTCGAGAACCAACTCCAGGAATTGCAACAACAGCAAAACGCACTCGCCCAAGTTCAGGGAGAATTACAAGCGACAACTACCCAAGCCACCCAACTCACCGCTCAGATCGAACAAACAGTTCAGGAAATAGAGCGTTTGCAAGCCCTCAGCACAACCGTGACGGCAATTCCGGAGCTTGAACAACAGCGCGATCGCCTCCAACAGCAGTTGAGTCGGATGGAAGCAGCTCAGCAGTTTGAATCCGAGCTGCGGCAGTTAGTCACTCAAGGCCAAGCAACCTGCGATCGCTATCAGGCCCAAGCAGATGTCGCCTTACAAACGCTAAAGACCCTGCAAGCAAGCATTCCTCTGCTGTCTGCAGACTCCATCACTGACCTGCAAACAGCGCTAGAGGCAGGCGTCAGCGTAAATGAAGAAATCTTGTCACGGGTGCAACAAATCCTGACCGACCTATCAGCTCAGACGAATCCCCAAATCCTGCGATCACAACTCTCAAAGGTCCGGCGGCAATTAACTGAATTAGGCAAACAGCAAGCCATCGTTGCGACCCTGCCAGAACGGCAGCAGCAGCTCACGCAACTTGAAACCCAGCAAGGCACACTGACAGAGCGGATGCAACAGTTACAACAGCGCCTGACCGCGACGACCACACTCCAGACGCAGGTTGCTGATCGGCAAACGTCTCTGGCGGCGTTGGAAGATCCACGGGGGCGATGCGCTGTTCTGGAGCGATCGCGCCAGCAACAGCCCGCCATCCAGAAACGCTATACCGAAATGCAGAAGGCCCAAACCGGCATTCAAACACAAATTGATGACTTAGCAGCAGAACTCGAGCCATTGAGCGAATTAGAGACCGCGATCGCCACTCAAACCGCAATTCGGCAAACCCATCAGCCTGCCTATTTGCAATATCTGCAGTACGAACGTGCGGCTCAAAATCAGACCCAACTCACCCAAGATCTCGCGACCGATCAGCAGAGTCTATTGCCGTTACAGCAAGCAAGCGACAAACTACAGAGCGATCAGCAAACGCTACAGGCTACGTTTGATCCGCAGCAAGCCCAACAAGTCGACCTGGCTTATCAAGAAATTCGCTCCCAGCATGATCGTCTCGTCGGCAGCTTACCTCAGCAAAGGCAGCTCCTGCAGGAATTACAGCGCCAGATTGATGAACTCAAAGCGTTAGCCCAACAGCGCGATGCAGCCATTGCCGACCGCAAACAGCGCGATCGCATCAAACGCTTTATCAACTTTGCCCGCAAAGCTTATAAAGAAGCGGGTCCCCGCATCACCGAACGATACGTACAAAAGATTTCTCACACAGCCGACCAGCTCTTTCGGGATCTGCTGAATCGTCCGAATGTCGCCCTAACATGGACCCGCGATTACGAGATTCAGGTACAAGAAGGCCCCAACACGCGTCGCTTTGTCAACTTATCGGGGGGCGAGCAAATGTGTGCGGCCCTGGCGGTACGTCTGGCCCTTCTCAAAGTCCTCGCCGACATCGACATCGCCTTTTTTGACGAACCTACGACCAACATGGATCGCCCGCGCCGCGAGAGTCTGGCGGAGGCGATCGCCCGCATCAAGAGCTTTAACCAGTTATTTGTCATCAGCCACGACGATACTTTCGAGAAAGTGACCGAAAACGTCATCATCGTCGAGCGTGAAGATTGAAAATCACACATTCCAACTTAGGAAAGGTGTTCACTTTTTCGAAGACCCTGCTATAACTAGATGCGAGTTCACGCAAGATCAGACCAATAGACTGTGATGCACCAGATTTAGAGCATCCTGTGGTGATCTACCGCTTCTAGTTTTTACCTGGCTTATGTTGGCATTTTGACAAGACGAGACCTGTTATGAATTCATCGGCCCCTCAAAACACAACGCCTCAATCCCCGACGACAAATCCTGTCACTGCTCCTATCGAAGGTCTCCAGCCCTCATTAGGGAATGCCCTCAGTAGCCTGAACATGCAACTGGACCGGGAACTGGCACGATATCGTCATGCAAAACGAGGATCTACCCAGCCCACCGCTACACCACAGTTTCGCTCGCGTCAGCGATCGCCCAAGCTGATCAATGTGCCGACTCAATCCAGTCATTCGCAAGGAGCGGCGCGTCCGCCAGTCACACCTCCCCCCCCGCCCCCTAATCCCCGGCTGCAGAACCCATCGCAACCGCCAAATGTCCATGAATCCAAGCGAGAAGGCGGCGCGATCGCCACTCCAGAGCCGCCAGAAAAAATGGCTACACCGGCGGCTCCCGTTTCCGAAGTCGCAGCCCTCAGGAGCGCCCTCGTTCGCCAGTCAGCGCCCGTCGCTGCAGATCCGGATGCCTCTCCAGAAGAAGAATACCTGGCGTCTTCTGAGGCCTTACTCGAAAGCTTTGATAATTCCTATGTGGGACAAGCGCCTGAAACCATTACACAGCGTCCCGAGCCCAATTGGACTAAGCACCTAAACACCCCTTTGGGTCTGGGAGCACTCATGCTGCTGCTGGTTACTAGTGCGGGATTTGGGTTTATCCTGGTCAATCCAGTCGCGGTCCGACACCTAGTGGATCACACTCCCTTAGCTCGGATATGGCCCCATCCTGAAGACGAGTTAGCAGCCGATGCAACGTCGACCGCAACGGATGATGTTGATTCGACGAATGTGTTGGGAGAAGCTCCGCTCAATCCCCTCAGTCCCGATCTGTCTCGCCAAGAGTTTGCTGAACTAGATTTCGACAGCTTGAGTTCCCTACCCTCCGCAGCCGCTCAAGCAAGAATTCATGCGGCGACACCGACATCTGGTAGCCCCTCCGCAGCCCCCAAGGCGAAACCAGAAATGACTGTGCCTAACGCTTCTGGCAACACGAATGCCACCCTCCCACCAACCACCAATCCGTCAGCCAATAGGCCCCTCAACCCTGCAGTTCCTACCGTGACGAGCATCCCTCAGCCGACAACTGCGCCAGCCACTGGTGCAGCTGTATCGGCTGCGAGTCCGGCTCCTCCTGCCAATCCGGCACCCGCCGTTCCCCCACCGGTGGCGGCGCAGCCTGCGCCACCCACGATCGAGCCTGTCGCAGCCGTTTCCGAGCCTGTGTCAACGCCAGTCATCCAGCCAGAGTCCCCAGCTGTGATCGTCAATAATGGTGAGAATACCCCTGGAAATTTCTATTATGTAGTCACTGACTACACAGGCGATCCCTCTTTGGACAGTGCTCGCACCGCTGTTGACGAAGCCTATGTCCGCAACTTTGAAGTTGGGGCCCGGATTCAGATGGGAGCGTTTGAGTCCGAAGAAGCTGCGGCGATTCATGTCGAAGAGTTGCAGAATCAGGGCATTGAAGCCGAAGTGTATACACCTGATTCGTCATCAGAGGCCCCTGATGACGAATCAGAGTAGCGGCTTGGGGAGCTTTTGAATTCAATCTCAAAGTTCAAAAGGCCATCCTGCCATCACCGATATTTTCGGAATTCTGAATTTCATCATTCTCCGACTTTTCGGCTCCTCTACCCTTCCATCTCATAACCTTGTTATCTTGCTATCAGGGTGCTGTTCATTGATCGAGCTGGCAAGATTATGAATTTATTAGGACGACTAGCTCGAGCCGTTCGGGCTCAGATTAGTAGCTGGGTACAAGAGTCTGAGGATCCAGAGAAAATATTGGATCAGGCCGTGGCAGATATGCAAGCGGATTTGATCCAGTTGCGACAATCGGTAGCTCAGGCGATCGCAACCCAAAAGCGCACCGAACGCCAGTGCGACCAAACCAATACTTTGGCCAGGGAGTGGTATAACCGTGCTCAACTCGCCCTGCAAAAAGGAAACGAGTTGCAGGCTCGTGAAGCCTTGGCACAACGACAGATCCATCTCAGAATGCTGACTCAGCTAACCGGCCATATTAATGAGCAAAAGGGGATGGTAGCTACATTAAAGTCTAATATGCGGGATCTGGAAGTGAAGATTGCGGATGCTCGCACCCGTCGCGATATGTATATTGCTCGAGCACGTTCGGCCGAAGCTTCACAACGGATCCAAGAAATGATTGGCCAGGTAGGGACTTCTCAGACGCTGGGAGTACTGGAGCGCATGGAAGACAAAGTACTGACTTTAGAAGCGCAGGCGGATGCCATGGCAGAGTTGAACAACACGGTACAGGTTGATCCTCTGGAAAGCCAATTTGCGGCATTAGAACGAGAAGACGGAGGCACGATTGAAGCCGAACTGGCGGCGCTGAAAGCGCGATTATCTAATGGCTAACACATACTTGTAGGTGCCGTGAATTTGCTGATATGAGGCGGCTGACAATGGACACCCTACTGTTGTCTTCGCTTAGTATGTTCGTTAGTTATATTTAACTACGATGAGAGCTGTAAAATCTTTTCGCTTAAGTCTGAGTTAAGCGGTAACCTGTTTAGATTGCTTTCGATAGCATAAAAGGTAAGGCTCGAATACTTAGCGATTCTCTTTCCTGCAGCATTTTATCAACACACGCCTTAACATCTTAATGTCAAGTAAGCTTAAGTGTTGGTAAAGTTGAGATAAGGGGCATTGCAACAGTAGATATGCTGAAAAGTAAGTCTACCGAGGAATCAGGGTCAAACCCTTGGGGTGCATTAGATGTGACTGAATCCAGTTCGAACGGTTGTCCGTAACGAGTCGAGGTCACAAGATATCTCCCACCATCGTCAATCAGGTTTAAGCAATGGGTAATGATAAAGGGGTTGCTCATCAAAAGGTATACATCAATGTGATGGAAGCAATGGTTACCGAAGAGGTTAACCAGCAGCTCCGCCAGTTACCCGATCGGGTTGTCAAATATATCCGACGCTCTGAGGTTGAGACTTTCGCTCTGAATCGACTGCCAGCCCTCTATGCATCGAGCGAAAAGGGGTTTAACCATCAACGCGATCGCGCGCTTCAAGAACTCAAGCCCCAGATTGCCAAAGCAGTACGGCAAGCTTTTGCGGCGGTTCAAGTCGACCCGATTCGTCTTTCTGAGCCATTGAAAATTGCTGGTGACAGTGAAGAAGCGGAAGCGGTTCTAGAGGCTTTGAAAGAATGGTTGCACTCACCAGGACTCACCTGGCAGAGTGCCTTGAAGAAGATCCGTAAGCTGCAGCAGCGAAGCAAGGCCAATGTTCGCGAACCAGCACCCTCGCAAGGAACGACCCGCATGAATTCGGGGCCGTCCAATCCATCGCCAAGTTCTGGTCATACGCCAACAAGTTCTGGTCATAGTTCAGCATGGCGTCCTGGAACCTATGGCAGCCGCCTTAATTGGAAACCGCGTAAGCACCACTCTGAGCCAGGCGGCGGTTTTGAAGATAACAATTTGATATGAGTTGTATCAAGGCGGCACAACTCCATCGTCCCCTTCTTTCCTACACCATGACTCGCTACGCTGGCTAAGGTTAGCTACTGTAGCTGAGCCGGTAGGGGCATCGGTTCTACTTCAATCGTTTCAACTTTTTCAGCACGCTTAACTCTAACGTTTAATGGTTTGCCAATTTCGCTGGCGTCGACTTGTGCCTGGACATCGGCGGGTGTCGTAACTGCGACACCATTCACCTGCTGAATAATGTCACCAGGTTGTAATCCTCCGGTTTCAGCTGGAGTCCCTTCTAAAACACGGACAATAATGATGCCATCCTCAGCGTCAATGTTGATGCCAAGTTCACTATCCGCATTAAGGCGATCACGCATCTCTGGGGTCAAGAGCACCATTTGAATTCCCAGATAGGGATGCTGCACTTCACCATCTTCAAAAAGCTGGTCTGCAATTCGGATCAATGTCTCAACAGGAATGGCAAAACCTAGTCCCTGGGCATCCTTACGAATCGCGGTATTCATTCCAATCACTTCGCCTCGATCATTGAGCAAAGGCCCCCCCGAATTGCCGGGATTAATCGCTGCATCCGTTTGAATAAATTGCACCCGCTTGTCTGGAATCCCGACTTCGGAACTACTTCTGCCCAGGGCACTGATAATGCCTGCTGTGACTGTATTATCCAGTCCTAGAGGGTTGCCGATCGCGATCGCCCACTGCCCCGGTGATAGCGTTGTGGTGTTACCCATCGTCACAACGGGCAAATCTTGGGCATCAATCTTAATCGCGGCCACATCGGTAACCGAGTCGAGTCCCACAACTTCGCCGACAAAGGTCCGCCCATCTGTCAGGGTGACGCTCACACGGTTCGCACCTTCGACGACATGTGCATTGGTAATAATGCGACCCTCTGCTGTGAGGACGAACCCCGAACCAGTTCCCTGTTGAAAAGGTTCCGAGGGGAGGGGCATTTCATCCCCAAAAAACCGACGGAAAAAAGGATTTTGAAAGGCTTCTGGGACCTCCAGACTTTCACCTTCCGCGTCAATGCGAACAACCGCCGAACCGACTCGACTCACTGCATCAGCAATAAAGTTCGGATTGGCTGGAACTGGCGATGCCAATGTAATCGTGGGGGGTTCAACAACTTGGGTGGTGTCGATCGCCGCTTGAACAACGGGTACCTCCGCTTTGACAGGGGATTCTTCCACTTGCTGCGAACTCCAATATTGATGACCGCCCCAGCCCGCTCCAGAACCGATAATAAGAGCAGTTGTTGCCAGTCCAATTTGCTTCAGGGCCATACCCATCGCAGCTTCTCCTCGCGATCTGGTGTCATCAAATGCCTCTACTTTAGCGAAGATAGTGCATAGGAGGTACCTATATGGAATCTGTATAGAGTCCGGAACTTTGCTACGAACAAGGAGTCATTTCTCGCTGAACTTAAATGCTTACATTGGATACCCCCAAAACAATAGTTGCAGACTTTACCGGGAACCCTGAAGTAATCTCTGTATGCAGGGAAAAGCGGCGACTGATTATGGATGAAAAGATACTATGAGCAGCCAATTGGGGAAATTTTGTTACATCTTGCGAGCGGCGATCGCGCTAGTAATCGCCAGTGAGTGGTTGTTGCATCAATCGGCGTTGGCGCGTCCATTGATGGTTGCTCAGTCCCCCGAAGCCACGAAGGAGACCAGTAGCCTTTGCCCAACTCCAGCACTTTCCCGTGTAGAGTCGCATTCGGTCGGCGCAGGGGAAACGGTAGAAAGTATCGCCGCGGCTTATGACCTATTACCGATTACCATACTGGGCATGAATCCAACGATTCAGGCTGGGACATTAACCCCAGGCACAACTCTGCGGATCCCCCCGTTTAATGGCATTGAAGTAAGTGTGTCGGCAGGCCAAACCTGGCAGGACATTGCGGCTAGTTATCAAAGTCGAGCCGATGTTCTATTTGAGGTCAATGGCTGTCCCACCACAATGCCGAGTCGCCTCTTTGTCCCAGGCGTCAATTGGTTGCAAGGCATCGAAGCTACATCCAATGAGCGTAGCACAACGGTCGACGACGATCCGTTAACCGGCTACCCCCTGTCTCAGGTCGCCTCTATCCTGACAGGCTTTGGCTGGCAACCCCACCCTGATCGGGATGAATTATATTTCAGCAGTGGTGTCGTTCTGGAAGCTAGTGAAACAATGAGTGTGCTGGCAGCAGGTGATGGTACTGTCGCGTATGTGGGTGAAGAGGGCGAACTCAAAACCCTCATTGTCATTAACCATGCTGAAGGACTCCAAACTCGCTACGCTCTTGTGAGCAACCCTATAGTGAGTGCTGGCGACCAAGTGCAGATGGGACAAGAATTAGCGATGACCACTGTAACTGGCGAGGCAGCAGTGCTCTACTTTGAAGTTCGGACAAATTCTGATCTGGGTTGGGTTGCCCGTGACCCAGGGGAATACATTCCAGCCCTAGCCGTCCGTTAGGTAGTCGGTGATGCGCCTAACCCCCATCGCCCTTCCTGCCTCCGCCCATCTGTAATAAGTTGTCATTCCTTACGGTTCTGACTGGCGGACAAAGAGATCAGCTCATAGAATATCTGTATTGTTTTGTATGACCTTGATATGGCAGGTCAGTTTTATCGAGGAAAAACTGTTCATCCATCCTCATTGCCGGAGGTTTCGCCGGCACTGTTTCGCTATCAGCGATTTTGGCAACGGGTATCAGCCTATCGCCCCCTGCTAGTACTCGCAGGTCTTTGGGTTATCCTGTTAGCGATCGCGCTAGCAGCTTACGCGCATTTGCTACATACCGAAAAAGATCCAGCTCAAGCCGAGTCCACTCCCACCGAAATTACCGTTTATCCTCATCAGCGTCTAGAGGACGATCCCGATCAGTCGTCCGCGGATGCGAATCCTGCTTCAGAAAGTAATCCAGCTTCAGACTCTTCCACTGCAGGAATAGCATCGCCAACGCCTGCCTCAGAAGCTGCGAATGAAAATTCACAAACCACCGTAGTGGGGATTTCGCCTTGGTCCTTGGGGACACTGGTCGTCGTGTGTGCCCTGGGGTGCTCCTTACTCTCACGGCAATTGCAAACCGCGCCAAGACCCCGCCGCAAAGTTCAAAAACGCATCGTCATTAACCGTCAGCCTGTTCTGATCAAAAAAGAACCGGGACACGCGGCTAGCAAAGCCGCTCCCCCGTTTGTCCCCAAGCGATTAGCGACTTATCGTCCCAATCAATCCTTCGGGATGCCGCAGTCTCAATCGCGAAACCCCTCTCAAGCTGCGCCTGCACCGCCGCATCGGCGACCGCCTGCCGTTGATCCCGTCGATGTCACCGTCGTTCCTGACGATACTCAGCATCCCCTTGACTGGCCGCAAGACAGCTTAGTTAATACGGCAGATGTGCGACAGCGGCGATCGCTGTCCTCGTTTCTGTAGCAGCCAGTACGCTAACGACTTTGACTGGTCTACCTGTCATCTACCATCCTGATTACGTGGCACCGCTGCCCTCGGGGCACAGGTTTCCTATGCCTAAGTTTGGGCTTCTAAGAGATATCTTGATACGCGATGGCGTCATCACAACGGATCAGATTTATCGGCCTGGCGCACCTCCTCAAAAGTGGCTTGAACAGGTTCATACAGCGAACTATGTAGACGCCTACTGTCATGGCAAACTTGATGCTAAAGCGCAGCGGCGGATTGGCTTGCCCTGGAGCCCCAATTTAGTCAAACGTACCTGTACAGCGGTAGGGGGAACTATCCTGACCGCTAAACTAGCGTTAAGTCATGGCATCGCCTGCAACACGGCAGGGGGAACTCATCACGCCTTTCCTGACTATGGGGCAGGGTTTTGTATTTTCAACGATCTGGCAATCGCAGCACAGATTCTGCTCTCGCAAAGGTTGGTGCGGCGCATTGTGATCTTTGATCTGGATGTTCATCAGGGGGATGGTACTGCCTGGATTTTTCGGGATAACCCCAATGTGTTCACGTTTTCCATGCACTGCGACATAAATTTTCCCCGTCAAAAGCAAAATAGTGACCTCGATGTTCCCCTTCCGGAAGGCACGGGCGATGAAGCCTATCTATTACAGGTGCAAGCCCATTTACCCGATATCCTCAGTCGCGTTCGTCCTGACCTGGTTCTGTACGATGCCGGAGCTGACCCCCATGTCCACGATCGCTTAGGCAAGTTAGCCCTGAGCAACACCGGTTTGTATGAACGCGATCGCACCGTTCTTGCTACCTGCATGGCCGCGGGGTATCCCGTCGCCTGTGTCATTGGTGGCGGGTATGATGACAATATGCCCGCGCTGGTTTACCGACATTCCCTCCTACATCGCGCCGCCGTTAACGTTTATCGACAGTATCGTTTGTAAAATACAAATAACGACGACTCGCGGTAAGTTTAATGGAATTGGATATTGGGGGTTGATTGATAGGTCATGATTATTAATGATTAGCTCATAAGTTAATAGTGGTTGGGTATTGGGGGTTAGCTAATAGGTCATGGGTTAGGGGTCTTGAGCAACCAAAGATAGCGACAGATCAACCATTAATCATCAACCATTAAGCATTAACCACTAGCGATTAACCATCACTATCAACCATTAACTACCAACGAATAACTTTGCACTCAAGTCCTTAAAAATGTCCATTACGGTTGCCACATTCTACAAATTTGTAGCCATTAAAGATTGTGCTGAGCTGCAGCGATCGCTGCAAAATTGCTGTGATGCCAATAATCTTCAGGGCACGATTTTGTTAGCAGAAGAGGGGATCAACGCCACGATCGCAGGCAGTGAAGCCGGGGTCACTCACGTTGTGGATTGGCTCAAAATAGATGCTCGCTTTGCCGATTTGAGAATCAAGACGGCGATCACCGATGAGCCTCCTTTTAAGCGCATGAAGGTAAAGATTAAGCGCGAGATTGTCACCCTCGACCAGCCAGTTGCCAAGCCAAGTGAGCAGGTCGGCACGTACATTAGTCCGCACGACTGGAATCGCCTAATTACCGATCCGGAGGTGGTGTTGGTCGATACTCGCAATGAATATGAGGTGGGTATCGGCACTTTTAAGGGAGCAGTAAATCCCCATACACAAGCCTTTCGTCAACTCCCTGATTACGTTGACAACCATCTAGATCCCCAGAAACACAAAAAGGTGGCGATGTTCTGCACTGGTGGCATTCGATGTGAAAAGGCAACTGCGTATCTATTGCAACAGGGATTTGAAGAGGTTTATCACTTGCAGGGTGGCATCTTAAAGTATCTGGAAGAAGTTCCAGAAGCTGAGAGTCTCTGGGAGGGAGAGTGTTTCGTCTTTGATGAACGGGTGACCGTGTGCCACGGTTTAGAGGTAGGCAATTATGATTTGTGTCGCGCTTGTGGACAGCCCATCAGCCAAGAGGATAAGGCTTCACCCTATTTCGAAGCAGGGATTACGTGTCCCCATTGCTATCCCATGCAAACGCCAGAAAAACGGGCCAAGCAAATGATGCGAAAATATCAATATGATCAAAAAAACGGCAACCTTTTATAGCTGTCTATGATGGATTTATAGCGATTTATGATTGAGGTTCAATTGACACAGCACTCAACAGCAAGCTAATTAATTTCCTAGTACCCTGCGACAGAAATACCGCCACTATTCCTTTCACCCAACGCCCCTTCCACCCAAGCACCCTTCCACTATCGAATGAGTCCGAAAACTGACGCCGTCGAGTACTCGTAGATGACCTAAATTATTTATCGTTCTCGCAACAGCCAGATGATGCTTTCATCAATTTAAGGTGATGTTTACTCATAGTTCTCGACTGAATTCCCAAATCGTCAATCAACGAATTGCGACCAGAGTTTACTACGTGATTACAGACGCTTGCATATATTAGCTAATCAGGTCAAAATGCTCCCCTCACTAACCTGTCAGCTATCTATCAGCGGCATGTAATTTAAGCCGGGAAACTTTGGTCAAGAAGGGAATTTAGGAGCTAGGAGCTAGAATCCAGTGTTCTCCTGACTCCTAGCTCCTGGATTCGGGATTCTGTCCCAACCAACATTTCCCGCCTTAAGTTGAGCGCCCTATCAGCCAGGTTAGTGAGGGGAGCATCAGCACTCGGCAATGCAAGCAAATTGCGCCAATGGGCACACGCACGAAGAAACATGTGCTCTGCCATGCCCTGATTTCGTCCTATCGATTCGATGAACAGGGCAAGGTCTCGTATCAGCCTTTCAAGCGGACCAGCCTAACGGGCAGATGTTTGCAGTTGGTCCCTTACCGCGTGACCGCAGAGTGGCTTCCACATGCCCCCTATTCATCACATGGGTTTTCGTCTAATCTGCGGCAAGCGCGCCCCTTCTCCTTATCAATCTGCCGCACCATTTCAGGTAATAGCTGATCACCAGATGCGAGAGCCTGATCAAAAAAGTCAATCCCGAGCCTCAGATAATCCATTTCCTCTGTATTATCACCATCCCCGCCAAGACGTACTAGAATCTGAGCCTTGAGGTAAAACAAATCCGGGTTGTTGGGGGCGGCTGCGATCGCGGCCTCAACGGCTTCCAGTGCTTCCTCATTACGATCAAGATCGCGATAGCCGATGGCAATACCACGGTGGGCTACATAGTTTGGCTGGCCATAAGTAGCCAGTTGCTCAATGGCCTGTTCGGGATTGGCAAAAGGCAAATTCACCGCTAAGAGCAAGTCCATGAAACCCTTGATGAGACTCAACTCCGGATCCGTTGGATCGAGAGCGGCCGCCGTATCCATTTTGCTAAACACCTGCTGCAACATCCCAAGTGCTCGCGGAGTGCCCCCTGCAATTCCTTCAGTTTGCAGAATGTGAGCCCCTTCCAGGAAAATCCCAACCGCCTCGTAGAGGTTCGCGCGGAGTTCGTCAGAACCGTAGAGTGCCTCAGCCGTATCCTGAGTGGCGATGGCACCATCCAGCAGGCCATCCCAATCTTCTTCTAAATAGCTTAGGGCTGCATCCATGGCATGGAACATGGGGTCGCTTTCTAAACTCGCATCAGTATTGGCCAAGTATTCCTGGACTGCCATGTAGTCCCCATCCCGGAACATGGCGTAAAACACTTGCTCAGAAATGTCGCTAATGTCGCGGGGTTCATCCGTTCGAAACGGGTCACCGGCCAATGCTGGCTGCCCTATTTGCCACAACAGGGCACCTGCACCCGCCAGCATCAAACCAAACCGTCGGGATACCTTGGAGGAAAAGACCATCTGCATGGAATCATTTACTAGATTTGTCATAGCTGTAGAGAATTGTTTGCTG
>JBCBTQ010000047.1:0-31021 GCA_039818605.1 Cyanobacteria bacterium J06639_14
GCCTTCTAATTTTGTGAATGCCGTGGCAAAGTCATCTTCGCCGCAAAAGGAAATGAATTGTAGTGAGGCGATTTCCGATCGCACAGCATTAACATCGACCTCACGGCAGAGAACGGGAATTAGCTTCTTTTGTTGCGCTAGAGCTTGGTCGATTTCCCAGGTGCAGTACTGCGAATCAATGGTGTCAGGACTGATAATGTAAACGAATCGCGTGGCCTGTCGAATGCCGTTGGTAATTTCTTCGCGCCATGGCAAGCTCGAGCGAATACCATCCCAATCCACCCAGATCTGATGATTGTGTTCCTGTAGGGCGTGGCACAATGCCCGCACAAAGGCTTTATCGCGACGGGAGTAAGAGATAAAAACGTCGGTCATAGGGGAAGCTGCCAGGGCGACCTAGGATTGCTTTCAAATTATGGATGCCCTATTCCGGATTGGGAACATTTCCTCGGCTAGTGCTCCCTGTCTAAGCTGAGGAATTCTGGCTGCGTTAGGCAGCAGACGTCAAGTCCTAAAGGGATCGCTGATCAAGAGATTACCGGATCAGAGCATTGGGTCGCGTGCCTCGACAGGGGGATATTCCTTGCGAGAACTCACCTAAGCGGCTGAAGCAAACTTAATCTTCAGGTAATCTTCCTCCATCTTGGCTCCGGCAGGATTGAGAGCTGCCAATGCCTGCGGCAAGACTAAATTCCGCCGATGGTTACCAATGCGGATATTCAGCTCATCGGCTGTCTTGCTAAGTTCTACCTGCTCCTTGGGAATGCCAGGTAAATACACCTCAAGGCTGTAATTATTCCCTTCTTGGACGACCCGAAGTGTGGTCTCTTTGTAGTACACCTGAGCCGGATCATCTTCCCCATATAGGGTTTCTTTGAGTCTTTCGAGGGCCGCAATCCCACACATCTCTTCGGAATAGAGAGGAATTTCTCGGACAGGCAGCGGGTGAAAATTCTCGTGGATTTGATGGCGATATTGTTGCTGTTGCTCCTTCCAACGTTGGAAGAAGGGATCTTGAACGGAGTCGGGAATGATGCGGTTAGCCACGACTAAGTCAGTCCCGACGTTGTAGAGACTCAGATAAGCATGGGCCCGCAGCGACTCTTTGATCACCATCTTTTCAGGGTTGGTCACCAGTCGAACTGAGGTCGTGGCGGCATCGGTCAACACCTTTTCCAACTCTACAAGTTGCTCATAAAACTCGTAGGGAGCATCCATGACCTCTTTGGTCGGTAGCGAGAACCCAGCTACAGGACGAAAGAGCGGCTCTACCAGGGGGCGCAGTGCAGCGGAAACAGCCTCAAAGGGTTTGTAAAAACGACGCATATACCACCCTGCCACCTCCGGCAAACTCAGAAGCCGCAGAGCGGTTCCGGTCGGGGCCGAGTCGATAATCAGGACGTCAAATTCACCTTCATCATAATGACGCTTCATGCGCACAAGACTAAAAATCTCGTCCATACCCGGCAGGATGGCCAGTTCCTCGGCTTCAACCCCTTCCAAACCCCGGGCCTGTAAAACCTCAGTGATGTAACGCTTCACCGCTCCCCAGTTGCCTTCTAGTTCCATCAAGGCATCCAATTCAGCCCCCCAGAGATTGGGGCGTACCTGACGGGGGGCGTGCTCTAATTCCATATCAAAGCTGTCGGCTAAGGAGTGAGCCGGATCAGTACTGAGCACGAGGGTTTTATATCCCAGTTCGGCGCATCGCAAACCCGTCGCAGCTGCAACAGAAGTTTTGCCAACTCCACCCTTGCCGGTCATCAGAATCACGCGCATAAGTCTTGTCGCCTCTGGGATTCCATCTAAGAAACGTTACATTTTCTTTACTGTATCGGGTTTGACGACATTTTGTGGGACGCAGTCTTGAAAACTCAGGGCAATAACCGATCCAAGAACCGGGACATTGGTGTGAAATGTAGTCAACTTCTGCGTCTTGCAG
Organism: Cyanobacteria bacterium J06639_14; assembly: GCA_039818605.1. GTDB lineage: Bacteria > Cyanobacteriota > Cyanobacteriia > Phormidesmidales > Phormidesmidaceae > SIO1E4. The sequence goes on from JBCBTQ010000047.1 coordinate 1,943, forward strand.
CGGCTCATTTAAGTACGTCCGCACACTTTACGCTGGCGCTGAAGCCGCTCTTGCAGGGTCTCGGTAAACCCCATGTCGGCTTCTACCGCTAAGCGATCGAACTCCCGGCGAAAGTGTGCGGCAACGGTTGGATTCCGAATGATCAAGACATCTTCATCGTTATTGTGGTTGGCCGCAGCACTCCAGTTATGCGAGCCCATGATGACTGTATGGTTATCAATCAGAGCAAATTTATGGTGCAGCTTGTCTCCTTCTGGCAGCATCGGTGTGCCGACCTGGGAAAGTGGCTGTGTCCAGGGATGGTTGTTCGCTTCCAACTTACAGCGGTGATCTGGCAGGGCCGTTCCCAACATATCCAGCGCTTCGCTATAGCTACGGTAGATGAAGTTGCTGTCAACTAGGGCTCTAATATCCACCCCTGTTTGCGAAATTTGCGCCAAGCGATCGCTAATCCCCTGATCAGAAAACACAAAGAGGGCCAAATCAACCCGTTGTTTGGCCTGAGCCAGCGTCTTACTAATCAGGCCATTGACGCTCTGGCTCCAGGGTTTGCGCTCGGACACTGGAGAAAACTGCACTGTAACTTGCGAACCTGGAATGCTGATATTTTGGGGCGATCGCAGTGGCTTCTGCAAGCCAAACAGGCTGTCTTTTGTCTGTTTGGGTCCATCCCCCCACATCAGCTCAAATTCTTCGGTGAACACTGCCGCCAAGTCGGAGCTCTTAATTTGTAAGAGGCCATTGGCATTACCCCGACTCGCCTCATGCGCAAAGTCACCATGCACGCCACTTAAGGTCCAATTCGCGGACCCCACCACCACGGTTTGGCCATCAATGACCAAAAATTTATGGTGCATCAAGCCGCTCCCCTTCGATCCATCGGCAGTATCGTCCAGCAGAGGTACCTGGGCTTTGGTTAAGATCCGCATCGCATCGCCCTGCTCCAACTCTTCAGCGGTAATCTTGCCGTTACGGTTGGCGTCAATTAACTGCTGCTGTTCCTGATGTTTGGACTGCTGGCGCTCGTCAAGTTTTTGAGCGTGAAAGCCACTTAAGGGTTGCCAAACACGATTGTATTGGTTTTCCACAATCACGCGTACCTGAACTCCTGCCTGAGCGCGATCGCGGAGGGCAAGGGCAATTCTCGGTAAGTTCACTTCCTGAACTGCCACATCGATCGAAGACTGTGCCTGGACGATGGCATCGATAATCACCTGCTCCAAATCATCCCCATACCGCTTGATACGACGATAGGGATCGGTGTAAACCTGTGACTGATTTTGGTTGAAATAAACCTGTATATAGGGATCTTGAGGCAGCGGATCCTGAACGGGCTTGACGGCAAACCCAGCTTGCCAGTTATTCAACAGCCAGACCAGCCCCAAGCCCAGCATAATCAGGAGCAGCGATCGCTGCTTGCGGAAGTTGATGTGACGCACGCCTGAAATGGGAGAAACTCTACATGACATTTCTAGTGCGCCCAAAATAAAGTTCTCCTAACGGGCATAAAGTGCGCCTAACGGGCACTACTTATTCTGTGAGACAGCCATACGTAGCCATACGTATTAGTATTGGCGGGGTAATGGCGTGATGGAGCGATGGAGTTTTGAATTTTGAATTGAACTCAGAACTGAAAACTCATAACTGATTCCTGACGCCTGCCTGCTAAAATCTCTACTTGCTGGAATCTTTCATCTTGAAGTTGATATCCCTGTGGCACTGAGATGTTCCTGATTTTTCTGTATCGGCGATGTCTAATGAGGAACTCGTACGCTAGACTTTGAAACCGCACGATGAAACACTTGCGAAACTGTCACCGCATGTTGACACCTAAGTTAGAAGTTAGCGTCACTTTATGCACTAAGTTCCGTCAGGGGAGGCTTTGGGTTGCGATTTGATCAGCTAGTCCCTATGGGCCTTGGCATCGCCAGTGCTCTCGTCATCACGGTGCCAGCACAAGCCGCCCAGCTAGAGTCTTGGTGGTTTAATGCCCGTGAAAATCAATTGGTCTTTACGACCGATACCGCCGTCCAACCGCGGGCGCAGATGATTTTTAATCCCACCCGGATCGTGGTGGATTTGCCAGGCACGACTCTGAATGGTCCACCCCGCAGTCAAGCCGTGGGGGGAGCCATTCGCGAAATTCGGGCCGGGCAATTTGATAGTCAGACAACACGCTTAGTGATTGAGCTCAATGAAGGCTATCAAATGGATCCTCGTGCGATTGAAGTGCAGGGTATCCGTAGCAATCGGTGGATTGTGCAGTTGCCTGGGGCCGAGAGCGATGAAGTTGCTGCGCCTGCCGCCACCGCTGAGAACGCAGTTAGAGGTGACTTTATTCGGGGCGCAGAAACCCTGGTCAATGGCGTGATTGCCACACCCGATGGTTTCTTTATTCGCACTGCGGGGAGAATGCCCGAGATTGAGGTTGAGCGGCGAGGCGATCGCGATGAGGAACGCCAAATCATTATTTCCCTGACCAATGCCTCGATCTCACCTTTCTTACAGGCTGCAGCCCTCCCCGTCAATCGCTACAGCGTCAGTCGTTGGGAAATCACGCAGGAATCCCAGCCACCCAGCACTCGTGTTGTCATCACGCTGGATCCTAATAGTCCCGACTGGGATGTCACATCGACCAATCTCGGTGGCATTGTGATGGTGCCACCGCCAGGGGTTTCCATCAGCTCTATTCCTGATCAAAAACCCGGTAGCAGTCAGGCAATTAGTGTCCCGCCTAATGCGGAACAGCCCAATTTGCCGACTCAACCCCAAATTCCCACAGACACTCCTCGACTTAACAACGGGCAAGTCTTAGTTGCTATCGATCCGGGGCACGGCGGACGTGACCCGGGAGCTGTGGGAATTGGTGGCTTACAAGAAAAACATGTGATCTTTCCCATTTCTCTCAGGGTGGCGGAAATTTTGCGCGACGATGGCGTGCAGGTGATTATGACGCGCACCGACGATCGCACGTTGGATTTAGAGCCTCGCGTTAACTTGGCCAATAGAGCCAATGCCACTATTTTTCTCAGCATCCATGCGAATGCCATTAGCTTGAGTCGTCCTGACGTCAACGGGGTGGAAACCTATTACGCCTCGGATGCGGGTGAGCGCTTGGCTAGCGTTATCCATGCCAATGTCTTGGCTGAAACTGGCATGGGCGATCGCGGTGTCAAAGAGTCCCGGTTTTATGTTCTTCGCTATACGGACATGCCTGCGGCCCTGATCGAAGTGGGTTTTGTGACGGGGGAGGAAGATGCTCCCCAACTGGCTGACCCCGAATGGCGCGAAGAAATGGCTCAAGCGATCGCCCAGGGCCTTTTGCAGTATCTCCAGCCCTACCGCTAAGCGGTTCTTGATGCGGAGCGATCGTATTTGACCCCTTACCTTTACATCTGTATGAACTTGTTTGAGATGGCGTTTCACTTGAACAAAAAAGTCTGTGTATTGCTGCCACTGCTCTGCGTCGTCGCCCCATAAAATATCGACTTCATTCCCTACGGCGATGCTCACTCACTCGACCTTTGCGATCCTCGCCAATGACTTTGCAGCAAAGGCAAGGTAGCGCCCAATAAAGTGAGGATGGTTAAAAACGGTACCTGGCAAATCTGTGGCGATTCGGAGCACTCGTACGCTAGCTAATATGGCTCAAAACTACGCTTGCCTTTGTTGCGGTTATTTAACTCTGCCTCAGCAGCCACCCGAAACCTGGGAAATTTGTCCCGTCTGCTTTTGGGAAGATGTCCCCATCTCTAGTGGCTGGATACAGAATCGAGTTGCTTTACGGCAGGCTCAACGTACCTTCCTGCAAATTGGAGTCAGTAGTAAGGATTGGCTCGATGATGTGCGTCCTCCCACAGTATCAGAAGCTCGATTGCCCCACTGGCAATCTTTAGATGAGCAGGACACAGCTACTAGAGAAACCTTGATCCACGATATTACTGACACTTTCAGAGCCGTCAGGCGAGAAGACGGCATTACCTTGCACCAAGCCCATGTGCTCGATGGTTATGGCAGTGAAGCAGAACAAGCCGAGGCAAGAGCCCTCGATACTGACAGCTATTGGTGGGATGTGCCCGATGCAGTGATGGCAACATTACCTGCGCCCCTCAATTTTCTTGATCCAGTTGGGTTTCGCTATTACATTCCGGCTTACATGATCTGGACTTTAAAGCACCATCGAATCTCTCAATCATTCACAATCGACTACACAATTTATGCCTTCCTCATATACGAAAATTCGAGGGAACATACACGGCAGCGTTTTGAACTGATGAATGGGGCGCAAAAGCAGGTTATCTGCAGGTTTTTGAGGTATTTCACAACATTTGGAGCTGATGCAGTCGATAGTCGATCAGCACAGCAGGCACTCGATAAATATTGGTCGCAATTTTGCGATGTGACTGCTATCTAATAACACTCCAAAGGGTTGCAGTAAGACTCAGATCTTGTGCGATGCTGTAGTACGGCCAAATTAATGATTACCTGATAAGCACGCCTATGGACGACAAGTTTATGCTGATGATTCCGGGGCCGACCCCGGTACCAGAGAGCGTCTTGCTGGCACAAGCCAAGCATCTAATTGGGCACCGTAGTGGCGAGTTCAGCCAGATTATGGCTGAGATTACCGATGGGTTGAAGTGGCTGCACCAAACTCAAAATGATGTCCTCATGCTGACGGCAAGTGGCACCGGGGCGATGGAATCAGGCATTATCAATGTCTTAAGTGCTGGCGATCGCGTCTTGGTTGGTAGCAACGGTAAGTTTGGCGATCGCTGGGCCAAAGTTTGTCGTGCCTATGGCTTAGAAGTTGAGGTGGTTGAAGCCGAATGGGGCAAGGCTCTCAGTACGGATGCCTTCAAAGCAGCCCTAGAAGCCGACACTGAAAAAACGATTAAGGCTGTCATTGTTACCCATAGTGAAACATCCACGGGCGTCCTGAACGATCTATCCACGATCGCAGCCCATACCAAGGCCCATGGCGAGGCCCTGATGATTGTCGATGCGGTAACGAGCCTCGGTGCCTGCAGTGTCCCCATTGATGAATGGGGCTTAGATATCGTTGCTTCCGGGTCTCAGAAAGGCTACATGATTCCTCCCGGTTTAGGCTTTGTCACGATGAGCGATCGTGCATGGCAAGCCTACGAGACAGCCACGCTGCCCAAGTTTTATTTCGACCTGGGGCCTTACCGGAAGAGCGCGGCTAAAAACACCACCCCATTTACCCCTCCTGTTAGCTTATTCTTTGCGCTCCAAGTCGCCCTCAAGATGATGCAAGCAGAGGGGCTGGAGACCATCTTTGCGCGCCATGCTCGTCTGCAACAGGCGACGCGAGCTGCTGTGAAAGCCCTCAATTTACCGTTATTCGCTGCTGACGAGGTTGCCAGTCCCGCAGTCACAGCCGTGATGCCCCAATCCGTAGAGGCTGAACAGATTCGCTCCGTCATGCGGAAACAGTTTGATATTGCCCTAGCCGGAGGGCAAGACCATCTGAAGGGGCAAATCTTCCGCATCGGTCATTTGGGCTTCGTGGGCGATCGCGATATCTTGACCGCGATCGCAGCACTGGAAGCAACGCTTAGCCAATTAGGAGCTAACGACTTCACGACCGGTGCTGGTCTCAGTGCAGCCCAGGCAATTTTGTCTAGCTAGGGTAGCCGTGAGAACCGGAGCCTCCCTAGCCCATTATGTATGTGAGTTCTCTGTAGCGATAGGCAGAGAACTCACCTCATTACAACCAAGCTGCTTCCATCCAGTCATAAATCTTCTCAAGCTGCTCTAGCGTGATCAGGCCATACTGCCAAAGCACCATAGGAAGAGGACCAGAGTCTTGCTCACAATGGCGTAAAGCCATGTTAATTGAGTCCTGAGAAATCGCCAGGTCATCTTGTAAAAACCGAACTAAGCCACCGATATCACGTCCTGCCACCATCATCCTGCACCGTTTGCTGTCACCCCTCGGGTATGTCGATCATCTGCCACGTATGACTTTTGGAGCAATTGTATCCGAGCCGATCAAACTCAAGCGGTTCGGATAACCGGGTAAGACATTACCGAACGCTCAGGAAAGTTACGGAAAAGAGTATCAAGCTCCAAAACACTCACCTAGTCAGGCGAGAGTCTTTGTCATTCTAGGTAACCCAAATCTCTCAAAAAGAGACTTCCATGCCTAGATAACTGTCAAAGCTGCAGCAAAGTATCAAATATTGCCAGATTTTGAACAGTATTTTAGCAAACATCTTTAAATTAAACTTAATAAGGTTTGAAGAATCTATAAGAAATCATGAACTAAGTAACGCATTACGGAGCAGTCTCCAACCACTGAATTTCGACCACGTCGCCCACTTGTAATCCCAGTAGTTCAGCAAGACCACCGCGGAGCTCAATCACATATTCAACCAGCAGCTCATCAGGACCGTAGGTCGGACATGGCTCACTCTCACAAGGCGGCACATCGTGAGCAATTTCTACCACTTCCCCTTGATAAAGGAAGACCATATCCAGCGGAATCGAGACGTTTTTCATCCAAAATCGGACTGGCCGCGGTGGAGCAAAGGGAAACAACATGCCATGATCGTCTGCCAAGGTGTCACGGAACATCAGGCCAATTGCTTGTTGCTGACGGGTTTGGGCAACTTCTAAACCGATCGTCTGGTCCCCTAGCTGAACCTCGGCAGTGATCGGTAGCATTTGTCCTTGCGCTTGCGTTAGCGAATCGCTGTTTTCTAATGACTCCGCCTGACTCGGCCCTACATCGGGGCCATCCGATAATACGTCGGTGGTATCCGCTGTCGAAGAACTAGGTGCGCACCCCAGTACCCCCAGGCAAAAAGCGATTGTCAAGCTCACTAAGCACTTCTGCCAATCAAGCGCCCTTCCACCCAACAGCCTTACAGACACCATTGTTTGCTCAGCAACCTCTCAACTCTCTCGCAAAACGTATCCAACACCGCGTACTGTTTGAATCAATCGCTTTTCATTGTCGCTATCGATCTTAAGGCGTAAGTATCGAATATAGACCTCAATGACGTTAGATTCTCCCATGAAGTCATAGCCCCAGACATTTTCCAAAATTTGCTCACGGGCTAAAACTTCGCGAGGATGCTCCATCAGGTATCGTAATAATTCAAATTCTTTCATTGTCAAGTCAATCACCCGACCGTTGCGATTCGCTGTCCGCGTCCCCAAATCCAGGATTAATTCACCAAATCGGAGTTGTTCCGTTGTCGTTTCGCCTGGTTGCAGATAGATTTGAATGATTTTTAGAAACGTATCGGCTTGGTAAGGCTTTAAGCAATAGTCATCGGCTCCGGCTTCTAAACAAGCAACACGGTCTTCTAACGTATCACGCGCCATCAACAACAAAATTGGCATGCATAGTTCAGCACTGCGTAAGTTCTGGCAGACCGTCAGCCCCGACTCATTTCCCAGGAGACGATCAAGAACTATCAAAGCTGGCTGAGCAGCTTTGGCCTTAGCCAGCCCGATAGAGCCGGTTGTCGCAGCCTCAACGCTGTAACCGGCTTCTTGTAAATCATGTCGAATGTCATTCGATAACTCCTCATTGCTGCAGATAAGGAGTACCTGCGGAACAGAGGAGATGGCATTACTATCCATTAGCAGGACGCACACACACAAGTAAGCAATGCACAGTCTAAGCCAATAGGGCAATGCTGTTAGGCATATTAGCGAGTCTATTCAGCTAAATTAACGAAATCTCACGCTTCCTGCGGCTCTCAATCCCTTACCAGTTATGGCAGCTCGACAGATGTGGGCTTAGCAATATGAGGGAGCCCCCACCCTAGCTTTTCGCGCAACACTTTGAAAAATTCTGGCGATCGCAGGCGAATAAATTTTGCGGAATAGCTCGATCGCTGCGTTTCCACATAATCACCCGGCATCACATAACAGCCCGCATTACCATCCACAACCATCACGAGGGGATCAGTATTCGCAGACGTGATATTGACCAGTTCTGCATCCGGAAAAACCAATCCCCTAGACGCCAGGGAATGAGGACAGATAGGAATTAGCTGCATCACAGGCACACCTGGCGTGATCACAGGTCCCCCTGCGGATAAAGAATAGGCTGTGGATCCTGTAGGCGTCGAAATGATGATGCCGTCCGCGGCAATGTCGACCGGTGCGTGCTGGCCGATTGATACCTCAAAGTGACACATACTTGTCAAGGGTTCACGATGCAGCACCATCTCATTCATACAGAGTGCTTCCCAAATCAAATGCCCCTTATGCAGGACCTTCACCGCCATCATGGAGCGCTCTTCTAAACGGTATTCACCGCTGAGCACTTGGTCGATCGCGTGTGGTAGCTGATTGAGATACGTTTCCGTCAAAAACCCCATATGCCCGGTATTCACGGTCAATAAAGGCACACCGGCAGGTGCCACTTGTCTGAAGGCCGAGAGAACGGTCCCATCACCGCCCAGAACCACCGCAAACGCCATTTCAGCATCAAAATGCGGCGGAATCATACTTTCAATCGGTGTATGGCACATGGGGCGTTCAGGGCTAGAATAGCCCAACAATCCGCCTACCCCGGTGGTGGTAACAACCTCACATCCTTGAGCAGTCAGTTTTCCCTGCCAAACCTGGGCAGCTTGTAAAGCCGCCGGTTTCATGTCGTTAAAAATGATGCCAACCTTGGGCACGCGTCACGTCCAGAGGATCTCAACAAGCTTTTGCAGTAGACAAACTGGCAACCACCTGCCCCCTTAACGCGGGCTATGGCTGTTAAATCCTTTATGTCTATCCCAATAGGCTACCGTTTTTTTGTCTGCTTGAGAAAGGGTGGTGGTGATTGGTTCCGAGTTCAGGGTTCGTGGTTGATGGTATGCCGGGTTATGGGACAAGCCATCAACCACCCATCAGCCACAAACTCCGAACTCCGCCAAACAAACCCTGGATAACGAACTAACGGCTTATTCCCTAACCCCTGTAGCTCCCCCAGCTCTTATGCAAATGTCGGCAAACCCTGAATCGAAATCGCCTTTGGGGCTAGATCTGAATTAGGTAAGGGGCTTATGGTAGCTATTAAAGAGAGGGGGCTGCCTTGAGAAGCGATCGCTCCTCTAAATGACTTTCCTTGTTGTCACAACATTTTTGTTCTGTGAGTCGCAAGCGTTCTTTACCCGAAACTATCGCCTATGTGCGCATTACCTACCAATCCTGGCAACAGGGACGTTTAGAGGGGGAGGTGCGCGCCAGTAATTACGAATGGCAGTTCCAGTGGCGATTTCCTCAAGGGGGCCTGACCATCGAGCCTTCGCTAGGACGTGCTCTGATTCGGGAACCCCTCGGTCGCTTTCTTGAGCGCTTTGACTACCAACTCGAAGCCGGTGGGGATTATTCCTTTACGATTCGGGCCAAACTTTGAAGGAATTCCGAATTCCACATTCAAACCTATTCTTTCTCCTCGCCAACTTCTCCCCTGCTCTACCCTTTCGTTAACCGATTGAGATATCGCTCAATCAGCAACATCGCCACAATGTCATCAATGGGGACGCTGGGTTGGCGTAAGCCTTGGGGTAATAGGCGTTGCCATCCTCGCGGGGGATGTAGTTGCCAGTAGCGATCGCGCGCTTCGAGGGAAGAGTAGCGTTCATCAACCAGCACCACCCGTGGCAGCTTTTTGAGATCGGCTAGTTTTGATTGCCAAACTTTAGCTGTCGTCTGATCGCCCATCACAATCAGCGAGATGGGATATTCTTGCCGTAGCGCTTCAATGGCTTCTAAAACAGTTGCCGCCAGTACCACGGACCGATGATAAAGCACACGGTCTAAACCCATCACGGCCAGGCCACATTTTTGACGACCTGGATCAAACCCAAGAATCACAGGCTGAGAAACACTATCAGTCGTTGAAGTCACAGAAACATCACAGCTAAAAAGACGGGGATTATCATTGAGCACATCTTATCGGGTTCTGTAGGTAGCATTTTCATCAAGCTGTGAGTAAACTGAGACGTCAGTCGCAAATGGACTTACGGGTGACGTCAACCAAGATTAGCCACATGTATCCACATCACGGGTGATTTTTGATCAGGAAACACTGTATATAGCGTTAAAAAATCATCAACAAAATTCTCACAAGAGACCCTTTACCCTCTATCCTGTAACTGATTTCTCTCTAAACCACAGTTTTGCCATTTCAGAGCTTGTCAAACCTTGATTTATTTAGTACGTTTGTTTTAACCACAAAAACACTGGCCAGTGCATATCAAGCGCGTAGAACTGTCTCATTTCAAGTCATTTGGCGGTACGGCAGCCGTGCCGCTGTTGCCAGGGTTTACCGTCATTTCTGGCCCTAATGGGTCCGGTAAGTCGAATATTTTGGATGCGTTGCTGTTCGCGTTGGGCTTAGCAAGCTCTAAAGGGATGCGGGCCGATCGCTTGCCAGACTTGGTGAATCAGAATCATATCGGACGACGTTCTACGGCGGAAGCGATTGTCACGGTCACCTTTGATATCAGTGATGTGCCGCCTGAGCTACTGATGGAGGCAACTGAGTCGGCAACAGAAGCTTCTGAAGATACCAGCGCTCAGGTCGAAGAGGTGGCGACCACAGTAACAACTGAGGCCGGTGTCGCAGCTACGACGAATGATGCCATCCCTGATGCTGATCACAAAGTTGTCCCTTTACCCACACCTTCTCGGGATTGGAGCGTTACTCGCAGGTTACGGGTTACGAGCCAGGGCACTTACACCTCGAACTACTACATCAACGGCGAAGCCTGTACCCTCACAGAACTGCATGAGCAGCTACAGCGATTTCGTGTCTATCCAGAAGGCTATAACGTGGTGCTACAAGGGGACGTCACCAGCATCATTTCCATGAATGGACGGGAACGACGGGAAATCATTGATGAACTGGCGGGTGTGGCCTCGTTTGATCGGAAAATTGAGCAAGCGGTGGGCAAGCTGGAAATTGTTCGGGAGCGGGAAGAACGCTTTCGAGTGGTGGAGCGAGAATTGATTGACCAGCGCGATCGCCTTGCCCAAGATCGTCTGAAAGCAGAAAAGTATCAGCGTCTCAAAACTGAACTTCACGATCGCATGCAGTGGCAAACCGTGCTCACCTGGCAAATTCAACAACGTCAGGTCGAAGCTGTCCGGCAGCATATTGAGGCTGATGGTCAGGCTGCGACTGCACTCGCAGAGCAAATTCAAGCCTTAACGATAACCCTGCAAACAACCACTCAAGAACTGGCCACTTTAAACACGACCGTTAAGGCTCTCGGGGAAGACGAACATTTAGCATTGCAGTCACAGCTCGCGACTCAAGAAGCAGAATTGCGTCAGCTACAACGTCAGCAACAGGGACTCACGAACGACAGTCAAACCACTGCAGCTCAGCTCCGACAGGCACAAATTACGCTGCAAGAACAGCAGCAAACCATGGCCCGGCTCAGCGAAGAACTCCAGGTTCTCCAGCAAGGAGAACTGGTCACTCTGGCACAGGCATGCGACACAGCTCAGGCAGCCCTAGCAGCTAAACGGGAAGCCACGAGTGCGATCGCGAGTGCCTCACAAGCATGGGTAGAAGAGCAAACTCAGCGACGACGGCAGATTGAAGCCTTACTTAGTACCCTGGAGCCCCAGCGATCAGAGCAAGTCAGGCTGCAGGAACGAGTCAGCCAGTTAACTCAGCAAATTGCCGAGCAGTCTGCCATCGTCCGTGACCTGACTCAACAGATCGAAGCATCGGACCAGACGACCCCCACAAATACCCCATCGCCTCAGCAGTCAGAGACGCAGATCCAACAGCTCGCCCAAGCCTTAGCAGCAGCAGAGCAAGAATTGCAGGTACAGCGCGATACGCAGGAACGATTGTTGCGCGAACAGCGTGATAAGCAACGCCAGCTCGATAAACTCGAAGCCCAAACCCAAGCTCTCCAGGAAAGTCAGGGAACTCAGGCCACTCAAGTTTTGATTAACAGCGGCCTGCCTGGGATCTGCGGGTTGGTAGCCGAATTGGGGCGCGTCGATCCGCGTTTTCAATTGGCACTGGAAATTGCTGCTGGGGGGCGTTTAGGATACCTCGTGGTGGAAGACGATCGCGTTGCTGCTGAAGGCATTGCGCTCTTGAAACAACGACGGGCAGGACGCGCCACCTTTTTACCTTTGAATGCTATCCGCGTTCCCAAGTTCAACCGCATCCCTGATTGGAAACGACCGGATGGCCTTGTGAACTATGCGGTGGATTTGATTGATTGCGACGATCGCTATCAGCGTGTTTTTGAGTTTGTGTTCGGTGGAACAGCGGTTTTTGAAAGCCTGGCAGCCGCACGTTCACACTTGGGCCAGTTCCGGATGGTTACCTTAGAGGGTGAACTGCTAGAAACTAGTGGTGCCATGACCGGCGGCAGCTTGAGTAAGCGCCAGGGACGGCTCCACTTCGGCACTGTTGAAGCGGGTGAATCAGAAGAGGCGATCGCGCTACGCGATCGCCTGACCGAAATCGAGCGCATTCTTAGTCGCTGTGAGCAGCGCCTTGAAGCTGCCATGGCTGCGGTTAAAGAAGTCTCAGCAGCTTTGGTAGAAGCACGCCAACAGCATCGAGAACAACAGCTACAAACCGAACAAACTCAGAAGCAGTTGCGTCAACTACAACAGCAACGGGCTCAAGGAGAAAGTCGTCTGGCACAATATCAGCAAGAACTGACCACAGCCCAAAGCCGCTTAGCTGACTTAGCGCAACAGCTCCCTTCGCAAGAAGCGGATCTGCAGGCTCAGCGAACAGCGCTGGAAACCCTAGAGCAATCCCAAACCCATAGCGAGTGGCAAGCTGCACAGGCAGAGGTCAGTGCTCTGGAACATCAGCTCAGCGAGCGCCAAGCTATCCTCCAAGCGGCCACCAAACGGCTGCAGGATTTCCAAGGGCAACAAGAGCGGCTCACTCTCACCAGCCAGCAGCAACAACAGCAAATTACCGTCTATCAACAGCAGCAAACTCAACAAGAGCAAGAGCGGCAAACGCTAGCTACCCAACAAGCTGAGCTGACAGAGCAGATTAGCGAAACCCAGCGCAGTCTGAATGCCCTGGACGAAACTCTGGCCGCAGCCAAGGGCAACCGCGATCGCGTGGAATATCAACTCCGGGAACAGCAAACTCAGCAACAACAACTCGAGTGGCAGCGCCAAAAGCGACTCGAAACTCGTCAAGAACGCCAACAACAGCTAGCAACCTTAGAAGCTGAGCTAGCGGCCCAAGCCGCCGAATTACCAGATCCATTACCAGAAATCCCCAACGATATTGACTTGGAAGCTGTCAAAAAACAGATCCGGTCACTCCAACGCCGGATAGAAGCCCTGGAACCTGTCAATATGCTGGCTTTGGAAGAATATGAACACACCCAGACCCGTTTAGAAGAATTGTCGGAGAAATTAGGGACCCTGGAAGAAGAGCGCACGGAGTTATTACTGCGAATTGAGAATTTTACAACCTTGCGGCAAAACGCCTTTCAAGAAGCATTCGATGCCGTCAACGCCAACTTCAGCGACATCTTTGCTCAGCTTTCTGACGGTGATGGATACTTACAACTCGATGATCCCCAAAATCCTTTCAATGGTGGCCTCAATTTAGTGGCACACCCTAAGGGCAAACCGGTTCGTCGCTTAGCCTCAATGTCGGGGGGGGAAAAGTCCCTCACGGCTCTGAGTTTTATCTTTGCGCTCCAGCACTACCGTCCCTCTCCGTTTTACGCTTTTGATGAAGTCGATATGTTTTTGGATGGTGCGAATGTCGAACGGCTCTCTAAAATGATTAAGCAGCAAGCACAACAAGCACAGTTTATTGTGGTAAGCTTGCGTCGCCCTATGATTGAGGCTGCCCAGCGGACGATTGGAGTCACGCAGGCGCGCGGTGCCTACACCCAAGTTCTGGGTATCAACCTGGAGCCCGCTAAAAGTGCATCCATGTAGATCTGTTAAAATCAGAATCCCTCGGTAGTATCAATCTTTGGATCGGACTTGAACTACGGTTCACTTGCTGATTTCACTGTTTAATCAGGCTCGGGTTATGACCTCATCCTACGACCAGTTTCGTCAACGTTCTGACTTTTTGGGCACGCAAGTAATTACGCGCACCACAGGTAAACGCTTAGGTGTCGTTAGTCAGATTTGGGTCGACGTGGATGGTGGCGAAGTCGTCGCCCTGGGTTTGCGGGAACAAATTTTACCTGGTGTCATGTCGGGCACTGAGCACACCATGCAACTCAGTAGCATTCGACAAGTCGGCGACGTGATTTTGGTAGACGATGATGACGTCATTGAAGATGACATTAACTTGACCCCCTATAGCAAGATGCTGAATTCCGAGGTCATTACGGAATCGGGAGACATGCTCGGTCGCTTACGGGACTTCAAATTTGATGTTGTCACCGGCAAGTTGGAATCCATTATGATTGCATCCTTTGGTCTGCCGCAAATCCCAGATCAAGTAATTAGCACCTACGAGCTGCCGGTTGAGGAAATTGTGAGTAGCGGTCCTGATCGCCTGATCGTCTTTGAAGGCGCAGAAGAAAAGATGGTTCAACTCAGCGTCGGTATTTTGGAGCGGTTGGGGATTGGCCGGGCTCCTTGGGAACGTGATGATGACGCTGGCTACATCATGCCAGTCTCAACAGCCAATCAATTGCCTTCTGGTGTTCAAGCTCCGGTAGAACCGATGCGGGAACAACGCGCACCCGCTGTTGAGGAGCGCTGGACTGAAGACGACTGGGGCGAACCGGAACCCATCTCGGTTGCACCACCGGTCCAACAAAAGCCTGAAGTTGCTTATCGCGAAGCTCCTTTAGAGACGGAAAACTGGAAGGCTCAGCCTGCTGAGGAACCTGAATATACTGAATACGACGCTGACTTTAAAGAAGTTACGGAAGACGTTTGGACAGATGATGAGCCCGAACCTTACAAGGCTCCTCCAGTCAACATTCCTCAAAAGAAAAAAGTTACCGAATACGAAGAAGAATCAGATTATTAGGCACTGTGTGGCTCTTGATCCTCGCTTAAACCTGAGGTTTCGATAGTTTCCCACAATTTCCACAGGTCGGGGGAAAACTTATCGGGTTGCTTCTCACACACTGCCTGGCTACTTGTCAAAGTGAATAGATTCTTTTTCAATTGAGGACTGAGGTCAGGTAGTTTCAGGCTGATGGCGTACACTAAGTGTTGCTTCTGGAGCTGACTCGATGCCTCACGAACTTTACTCGCGTCGAGATGCAGCCTTTAGAAGCAGACCCTGCCGCTCTCAGCCGGACATTTGTAACTAGGATTTCATCAAAGCCATGGGAAAACTGGAAACGCTGTCAGTCATGGGATTACCTATCCATTGGGGCACGCATTATGAAGACTGGCTCTTGCAACGTCATCATCAAGGGCAGGGTACCCATGTCGTTACCTTGAATGCTGAAATGGCGATGCAGGCCGATCGCAATCCTGAGCTGAAGCAAGTATTGTGTAATGCGGATCTAGCTATCCCAGATGGCGCTGGCATTGTTCTCTACTTTCGGGTCAAAGGGCGACGGATCAAACGTTGCCCGGGTATTGAATTAGCTGAATCGCTCTTAGAAAAACTCGGTCCTCAGCATTCTGTTTTCTTTTTAGGGGCAGCTCCGGGAGTTGCCAACCAAGCTGCCCAAAACTGGCAACAGCGCCAACCGGATTTAAATATTGCAGGGGTACAGGACGGTTACTTTACCGTCGCTGAACAACCAGCTCTCCAAACAACACTCAGTCAGCTTCAACCCACCGTGATTCTGGTGGCGCTGGGTGTCCCGCGCCAGGAGTTTTGGATCGCTGAGCAGCGATCGCTGTGTCCTCAAGCTATCTGGATCGGGGTGGGGGGTAGTTTCGATATTTGGGCTGGAATTAAAGACAGGGCTCCTGCGTGGCTGGGTAACAACCATCTGGAATGGCTGTATCGCCTGTACAAAGAGCCCTGGCGCTGGCGACGCATGCTAGCTTTACCGCAATTCGCCTTCCGGGCTCTGAACTATAACTAAGACTCAATGCGGTTTACTCACTCCCTCATTCAGAGACGCGACATGTCGCGTCTCTTCAGGTATCGCCTATTTTCCATCATGGGGGTTAGCCATTCGGATGCGGTATAACCCATAGAATCCTGGGGGATTTAGGCAATCTAACTCGACACGCCCGCTTTCTCGCGAGCAGCGGCAGCTTCATCAGGATGAATGTTCAAGCGCGTGAGATTGATGCGACCGCGATTGTCGATTTCGCGTACCTTTACAACCACATCGTCACCTACCGATACCTCATCCTCTACCTTATTCACCCGGTAATCGGCCAATTGGGAGATATGGATCATCCCCTCTTGTCCCGGCATGAACTCAACAAAGGCCCCAATCGGAATCACTCGCGTGACCTTGCCATAGTAAACGTCACCAGCCTCTGGCTTATGGACGATTGCCTCAATCATGGATTGGGCATGTTCTGCCTTCTGGCTTTCTAGTGCCGAGACAGTGATCGTACCATCGTCAGCAATGTCTACTTTGGCACCTGTTTGGTCGGTAATTGCCTTGATTTTCTTGCCGCCAGGCCCAATGACCATCCCGATCATCTCAGGATCAATCTTGAAAGTCAGCAAGCGCGGTGCATAGGGTGACAGCCCCTCGCGTGGTGTATCAATCGCTTTCAACATAGCTTCCAAGATATGCAGACGTGCCGGACGCGCTTGACGAATGGCACTGGCGATCACATCAAGCGGCAGACCCGTAATTTTCATATCCATCTGGAGCGCGGTGATACCACTGTCTGTCCCTGCGACCTTAAAGTCCATGTCACCGAGGAAATCTTCAATCCCTTGAATATCTGTCAGGATACGGACCTCATCACCTTCCTTAATTAAGCCCATGGCGGCTCCACTCACCGGCTGGGTAATTGGGACACCTGTGTCCATAAGGGCTAGCGTCGAACCGCACACGGATCCCATTGAAGTAGAGCCATTAGAAGATAAGACTTCTGAGACAACACGAATCACATAGGGAAAATCTTCTTGCGCAGGAATCACAGGCATGAGCGCCCGCTCGGCCAGTGCGCCATGGCCAATTTCACGACGCCCTGGCGATCTCATTGGCCGGGTTTCACCGACTGAAAACGGTGGGAAGTTGTAGTGATGAAGATACCGCTTTTCTTCTTCAGGATGCAGGTCATCCATCATTTGCGCATCCCCAGGTGTTCCCAGAGTGACAACCGACATCACCTGCGTTAATCCCCGTTGAAACAAGCCACTACCATGCACGCGTTTCGGGAGGAGACCAACCCGGCAGCTCAAAGGACGAACCTCATCCAGCTTGCGACCATCCACTCGCACCTGCTCATCCAAGATTTGCTGGCGCATGAGCTTTTTCGTGACAGCTTTGTAAGTATTGCCGAGGGCCTTAGCGTTTTCTTCCACAGCTTTGCGGATCGGATCTTCTTCAGCTTTGGCAGCAATACTTTCAGATAACTCAGCTTTGATCGCATCTAATTTTTCATCGCGCTCAGGCTTAGCCAGATGAAACTGTTTCAGGACCTCTTGAACTGCAGTAGTGGTCTGCTCTTCAATGTAATTTTCCAATGTGGAATCCACTTCAGGAGTCGGTACAACAACCCGCTCAATCCCTAACTCAGACAAGAGCTCATTCTGAGCTTTGATCAAGTCTTGAACGACTTCATACCCAAAATCAATGGCTTCAATAACATCTTGCTCAGGTAGCTTGTTCGCCCCAGCCTCAACCATGATTACCCCATCCGGTGAGCCTGCCACGATCAGATCAAGATCCCCTTTCGCAATCTCAGTGTAGGTGGGATTAATAATGAAATCATCGCCTAACAGACCAACGCGGACTGCAGCCATCGGACCATTGAAAGGAATCTTAGCCAGCAGTGTGGCCACTGAAGCACCTGTTGCTGCGAGGACATCGGGTGGTACATGCTCATCCATGGCAAGTGTCGTGGCCACGATTTGAATGTCATCCCGCAACCAGGAAGGAAAGAGTGGTCGCATCGGGCGATCAATGAGGCGACTCACGAGAGTCGCTCGCTCTGGTGGACGCCCCTCGCGACGGAGGAACCCGCCTGGAATACGACCGGCTGCATACAGACGCTCTTCGTAATCAACCAGCAAGGGTAAAAAGTCAATCCCCTCACGAGCAGTAGAGCGGGTCGCGGTCACCAGTACAGAAGTTTCACCTGACTCGATTAATAGGGAGCCTCCAGCCTGGGGTGCAAATAAGCCTACTTTAAGTCGAATATCCCGTCCATCGAAGGATATTGACTTGTCAATTTCCTGCATTTACTTCTTTATCCTTTCGCTTTCTTTCTTCTTTTTGTCGCCCTTAATCCTAGCACTGTTATTCCGATGCGAATTTTCACCTTATGAAATTTCGAATTCATTCATCTTTACAAAACTTGCAACCTCTTAGGGGA
Organism: Cyanobacteria bacterium J06639_14; assembly: GCA_039818605.1. Lineage (GTDB taxonomy): Bacteria > Cyanobacteriota > Cyanobacteriia > Phormidesmidales > Phormidesmidaceae > SIO1E4. The sequence goes on from JBCBTQ010000047.1 coordinate 20,387, forward strand.
AGTAATTTCAGTGCCTATAATTCGCTTCCTTCAGTTCGCTAAAAGTTGCTATTTAGCGGACATATAGCGTGATAAAGATCGAATTTATACCGGTTAAGCTGAATTCCGAATCAATCCACGGAGCAGGTTTCTGCTGCCAGGATGAGGAAGTGTTTCAGCAAATTTCAAATTTTCTCAAATCCAGTAGGAAATTTGTCAGGGCGACAAACGGCCAGTAGAAAGTTATCCCTAACTCAGCCTTCAGAGCGAGAATCCAGACGCTCGATGTCTTTTGACTTTTGACTTCTAAACTCCTTGACTAAGCGTTTCTGACTCCAGCTAGATGGCTTTGTATTATTCTCAATCCTGTTATACCAATTGGCTATTTTGGCTTTTGGCTTGAAGCAAGCTTGCATGGCAATGGGGTCAGCTTCAACATCTGTAGCTGCTAAAAAGCGAAAGGGTATTCACTACTGGTTAGGTTGATGGGGCGCAGGGTGGATATTGGCGCTGTAGAATCAGCTCGCGAAGGAAGGCAGAGGAAATTAGCGATCGCAATCCTTGGCCCAGTCTTTCAGGAAATAGTCACAATCGATCGATAAGTCGGCGATTTCCTATGGCAGACTCAAACCCGCAGACTCGCTACAGGCCGCGATCATTCCGCATTGCCTACCCGGACGGTATCATCATCCCCTTGAGTAATGGGCTATTAATGAGGGATATTCATCCAAACAAACGATCAGTATCCTTCGCTACCCAGTACAGTAGCTAGCCATTTCTGCAAAATATAAAGATGACAAGCATGAAAATTTTAGTGACCGGAGCCGCAGGTTTTATTGGGTTTTCTTTGTGCCAGCGGTTGTTGAATGATAATCACGCAGTCTACGGCATCGACAATCTGAATGACTATTACAGTATTCAGTTAAAGCGCGATCGCCTTGATCAGCTCATTTCCCGCAACGGATTTACCTTCCAGAGGTTGGACGTATTTGACCGTCCTGCTATGCAAGACCTCTTTACCGAAGAATCCTTTACCCATGTCATTCATTTAGCGGCCCAAGCTGGAGTGCGGTACTCGCTGCAGAATCCCTATGCGTATGCGGACAGCAATTTATCGGGCTTTCTCAATGTACTTGAGGGTTGTCGCCATAGCTCAACACAACATTTGGTATTCGCTTCTTCGAGTTCCGTGTATGGAGCGAACCGCAAGGTACCTTTTTCGACCCAAGACAATGTGGATCATCCGGTATCGCTCTATGCTGCCACCAAAAAAGCGAATGAACTGATGGCCCATGCCTACAGTCATCTCTATACCATCCCCATGACTGGTCTCCGGTTCTTCACGGTCTACGGACCTTGGGGACGCCCTGATATGGCGTACTTCAAATTTGTGGATGCGATCGCCAAAGGTCGATCCATTGATGTGTACAACCACGGCAAAATGAAGCGCGATTTCACCTACATTGACGATGTTGTTGAGGGTATCGTCCGAGTCATGCAACATCCTCCCCAAGTGGCGAGCGAGGCAACAACTACTCATCAATCACCCAATGCTCCTTACAAGGTGTATAACATCGGCAACCATAGCCCTGTCGAATTAATGCAGTTCATTGAAGTCATTGAAGCAGCCATGGGACAACCTGCCAAAAAAGTAATGAAGCCGATGCAAGCTGGTGATGTCACGGCAACCTATGCAGATGTCGAAGATCTCATGCAAGATGTTGGCTTTCAACCTGCAACCCCGATTGAAGTTGGGATTCAGAAGTTTGTGGCCTGGTATCACAGCTACTACTCATAAATTACTTACTGAGACAGCGTCCTTTGATCGGTAGTGTCAGGGATGCTGTCTGGCTTACGCTTTCTGATCAGACCGTCACACTCAGCATAATAATGCTTGCGTGTGAATTAGATCACAAGGTAGCTACCCACTGGTCACGCATCTGTCACCTACTAGTCACGTATCCGCAAAGGGCTAGTCACGAGGGAGCAATCGACTTATCACGAGTTCATGCTAGGTATATCACTTACGAAAAAGCAAGGATGTGGGATGTTGAGTTCAGCCATATTTCAAGTAGCTCAAGATAGACCAATAATTAGGGAATTAGGGGTCGATCGCAGCAGGAAATAACTGACTGGAGTGTCCGGTCTTTGACCTCGATACCCATCGACGGCGATATGTTCATTACGAGAAATCACCTAAGGACTAGTGAGTCCTGAAAAAGCTCCTAAAAACTTAGTTCCTCATAACCTCATGGTCGCGCGCACCACGGATCTTACTCCGTTAGAACCCGAGTCTGCATTCGCGAAGCGCTGTAAAGCAGCAATCGTTCGCAATCCCTTAGTCGTTTCTAGTGAAACGACAGTGCAGGATGCGATTGCTCAAATGAGTGCTGTGCGATCGCTCTGCAAAGTGACAACAACAATGCAGGATGAACCTGATGACCTTCATTTAGGAGCGCGATCAAGCTGTGTGATCGTAACGGAAGATGAGCGGGTAATCGGTATTCTGACGGAGCGGGATGTTGTGCATCTAGGTGCTCAACAGCTCCCGCTTGATCACCTCAAGATCCAGGAGGTCATGGGCGATCGTGTCATCACCATGCCCGAAGCGGAACTCACTGATTTGTTTTATGCGGTCAATCTGCTACTGCAGCACCACATTCGTCATTTACCTATCCTCGATGAGCAGAATCACCTCGTAGGCTTAGTAACCCACGAAAGTTTACGACAAATCTTCCAACCCATGGATCTGCTGCGCTTACGGTTAGTGGAGGAGGTCATGACGCGTATCGTCATTTGTGCCGACCCTCATAGCTCGATGCTGCACATTGCGCAGCGCATGGCCCAGCATCGTGTCAGTTGTATCGTTTTAACCGAAACGAGCGGTAGTGACACGGCTCCTATCCAAATTCCCGTCGGGATTCTGACCGAGCGTGACTTGGTGCAATTTCAGGCCCTGGGCTTGAGTCTGGAAAACTGCACCGCTCAAACCATGATGAGTACTCCCGTGTTTGCTATCCCCCAAGAAGAGTCCCTCTGGTCTGTGCATTTGCTCATGGCGGAGCGCCGCATTAACCGCTTAGTGGTGACTGGCGAACGGGGAGAGCTATTAGGTATTGTCACTCAGACCAGTTTGCTACAAGCCCTCAATCCCTTAGAACTCTATAAGCTAGCCGAGATTTTAGAGGCCAAGGTAGCTCGCTTAGAGGCCGAAAAGGTAGTACTGCTGGAAACAAGGGCAACAACGCTAGAACAGGAGATAGAGACTCGGACAAATGAGCTACAAGCGAAAGCCAACCGGGAAAAAGTATTGTCAGAGTTGGCAACTCAAATTCGCGCCTCACTCGATCTCCAAACCATTCTCGACACGGCAGTAGAGCAGGTCAGGCAAGTGCTAGGCTGCGATCGCGTCACTGTCTGGCAATTTGTAGACAACTGGCAAAGCCTTGTCGTTGCAGAATCCACCGATTCCCCTTTGTCCTTCATGGGCGAACGGATTCACGATACTTGTCTACAAAGCTACACCGACATTTACACTCAGGGACGGATCCGGATTGTGTCAGATATTCATACAACTGACATGACCGACTGTCATCGTAAGCTGCTGATGCGGCTTCAAATACGGGCCAAAGTTTTAGTGCCCTTGCTTTGTGGTGGCGAATTATGGGGGTTACTCAATGTCACCGAGAGTCAGCATGCTCGGGATTGGCAACCCGAAGAAGTAGACCTGCTACAGGCCTTATCCGTACAACTGGCGATCGCTCTACAGCAGGCAACTGCTTATCAACAAGCTCAAGCCGAACTGGCCGAACGGAAAAAGACGGAAGCTGCGCTACAAGTGAGTGAAAATCGCTTTCGGGCCATCTTCGACAACATGTTCCAATTTATCAGCCTGTTAGCTCCCGATGGCACGCTGCTAGAAGCCAACCAAACCTCCTTAACCGCTGGTGGCATAACTCTTGAAGATGTGGTTGGTCGTCCCTTTTGGGAAACGCCTTGGTGGCAGATTTCACCTGTCATCCAAGTGCAATTGCGCCAGGCGATCGCGCAGGCTGCTCAGGGCGCATTGGTCCACTATGAAGTGGAAATATGGGGGGCCCATCGCATCCCCATTCCCATTGATTTTTCACTGCGTTCCATTGTGGATGAAACTGGCCAAGTCGTGTCACTCATGGCCACTGGTTTTCTGCTAACCCGCACCAAACGCCTGGAAGTTGAACGGGAACAAGCTTTTGCTAACCTTCATCAGAGCGAACAACGCTACGCCTCCCTGACTGCCGCTGTCCCCGTCGGAATTTTTCGGACAGATGTGATGGGGCGATGTATTTATGTCAACGATCGCTGGTGCCAAATTGCTGGCCTACCTCCCATCGCAGCAAGGGGGCAGAAATGGACAAAAAGCTTGCACCCTGATGATCGCGACCGGATCAATGCAGCATGGCATCAAGCCGTTCAGGCGAACCGCCTTTCCCAGCTAGAGTATCGTTTTCAACGCCCTGATGGCACTGTGACGTGGGTGTATGGGCAAATGGTGGCGGAGCAAGATAGTAACGGGCAAATCACCGGCTATGTCGGGACTATTACCGACATTAGCGATCGCAAAGCAGCCGAAGCAGCCCTCGCGGTGCAAAGAGATGCGAATCAATTGATTGCTGACATCAACAGCCAATTTGTGGATATTAGACGACAAACATTCGACGCCGCTATCCACCAAACACTGGAACGTCTGAGTCAATTTCTACACGTTGATACCAGTTATTGCTTCCACCTCGATCCCCACGGCCATACCCTCAGCATGACTCATGAATGGTGTGCTCCGGGTATGATGCACCGGCAAAAACAGGCTCAGAACATACCCTGGCAGGCTTTCCCCTGGAGCTATGAGCGTCTGTTGCAGCACCAATTAGGGTTGGCTATCCCCAATGTGGATGAGTTACCGGCAGAAGCCGCTGAAGATCAAACCAGTTGGCAACGTTTTCATATCAAGGCTGTTTTAGCGATCCCCCTCATACAAGGAGGCATCGCGACAGGTTTTATTGGCTTAGCCTACTGCCATCAGCCTTACGAATGGGAAGACAGCATTGTTGATCTGCTGTGGCAAATCGGCGGGACAATTGCCAGTGCTCAAGCACGGGTCCAGGCAGAGCATCAGCTTTATCTCAACGAAGAGCGGCTACGGTTAGCACTCGGTGCGGCTAATCAGGGACTATACGATTTGAACTTGCAAACGGATGAGTTTGTCGTTAGCCCAGAATACGCCCTTATGTTGGGCTATGACGCTACAAACTTTCGGGAAACTACCGCTACCTGGCGCGATCGCATGCATCCAGAAGATCGAGACAGAGCGACCCAAGCCTATCAAGCCTACGTCGATGGTGAAACAGCCGAGTACCGTGTGGAATTCCGGTTACGGACTCAGCAGGGTGATTGGATCTGGATTCTCTCCGTAGGCCAATTTGTGGAGTGGGATGCGGCGCATCAGCCCCTCAGGCTACTCGGAACGCATACTGATATTAGCGATCGCAAGCAGACCGAACTGGCCTTACGCAATAGTGAAGCTCAAAGTCGAGCCATTTTAAATGCCATTCCTGACCTCATCCTGTTGGTTGGAGCTGACGGTACTTACCGCAATTTTGTCACTCCCTATCGGTCATTTGCTCTTTTGGAAAACGGGGAAAATCACGCCGGATTATCTTTATTTGATGTGTTGCCTGCTGAAATTGCTGAACAACAACTGTATTGTGTCCAACAAGCGTTACAGACAGGAAAATTACAAGTTTTTGAGCAACAGCTAGAGATCAAAGGTCGCCTCCAAGACGAAGAAGTCCGCGTCATCAAAAGTGATGAAAATAGCGCACTGTTGATGATCCGCGATATTAGCGATCGCAAACGCACCGAAGCCGAAAGATTACAAGCAGAGCAAATTCGCCAGGAACTCACGCTCCTCGAACAGATTTTGGATATCGTCCTAGGAGGTTATTGGGATTGGGACATTCCTAATCAGCAAAAATATCTGAGCCCCGGCTTTAAACGGATGTTTGGCTATGCCGATCAGGAACTGCCCAATACGCCTGAGAGTTGGCAAACCCTCATCTTTCCAGAAGACTTACCGGAAGTACTTGACTGTTTTAAGCGTCATGTCCAGAGCCGAGGTCAAGTTCCTTACTACAACGAAGTTCGTTATCGCCACAAGGATGGTTCAACCGTTTGGGTCATTTGTTCGGGGCAAGTAATTGATTGGGACGAGGCCGGTAACCCCCTGAGGATGATTGGGTGTCATATCGATATCAGCGCTCGTAAACAAGCTGAACAAGCCCTGATTATGAGTGAAACTCGCTTCAGAACTCTGATCGACAGTCTACCGTTTGCCATTTGGGTGCGTGATGCCGATAATCGGCTAGTCCTCCAAAATCCTGCCGATATTGCTCGTTTTGGGAACATGCTGGGCTCAACCCTAGACGCATTAGATATCCCCCCAGAAGTCATCGATCTCTATTGGGACATTAAACAGCAGCGTCGCATCGGGGAATCAATTGCTCAAGAAACTACCGAAATGGTTGCTGGCCAAGAACGGTCCTTCTTACGCATCGAGACAGTCATACCCGATAACCTGACTGATGGCCGAGGGACCCTCGGAGTTGCCATTGATATTACGAAGCAAAAGCAGGCTGAAGAACAAATCCGGCGATATTCGGATCAATTAGAAGCTTCCAACCGAGAACTGGAAGCCTTTGCTTATTCGGTCTCTCATGATTTGCGATCGCCTTTGCGAATCATTGAGGGTTTTAGCCGAGCCCTCCTCGAAGATTACGGCCACACTTTCAATGAAGAAGCTAAAGATTACTGTGAGCGTATCCGTAAAAATATTGCTCGGATGGGCAATTTAATTGACGATTTATTGAGTTTATCGAGGGTGGCGCGATCGGCAATTCAATACACCAAGGTTAACTTGAGCGCCATAGCTCACGAGGTGATTACGGATTTACAGTCATCAGGGCAAGATCGTCAAGTTGAGTGGGTCATTGTTCCCAATGCTATTGTCTGGGGCGATGCCACGCTCATGCGAGTTGTCCTCATGAATCTGCTCGAGAATGCATGGAAGTTCACGAGCCATCAACCCACTGCCCACATTGAGTTTGGCATAATGCACCAAGACAACCACCTGACCTACTTTGTGCGCGACGATGGGGCGGGGTTTGATATGGCTTATGCTCAACAACTCTTTGGTGCCTTCCAGAGATTGCACAGCACCCAAGCATTTCCAGGAACCGGAATTGGGTTAGCAACCGTACAAAGGGCCATTCATCGCCACCGAGGGCGAGTGTGGGCTGAGGGCACAGTTGATCAGGGCGCGACCGTTTACTTTACAATCCCCACCGTACAGCCAAAGAACAGTCAGGAGGATCTGAGTTCCTAGTACCGCTACGCGGAATTCAAAATTCAAAACTATCTCATAATAGTGGGCCTTTTGAGCATTGGGAATGATGTGCATACTGCCGCTATCGAGTCCTCGCTTGTTGTCCATCACATCGACTAGGGGATGGGTAAACTGAATTGAGTCTAAGGCGATGAGACAGGATCCGGGGCAAGCCAATGCATACAGGCGATTTGTCATCTGTGAAAAGCGCCACGATATCCATGAATCTCCAGCAATGCGCATACAATGGCGTCGTTTTCTCAGAGCCAGACATCGCATCTCGTGTCCGTCATGAGGCAAGGTCCAAAATGGCTTATTCTAAGATGTTATTTGGTGTGTTCCAACGTTTGCAGAGTACCCATGCATCCGGGTACCGGGATTGGTTTAGCAACTCTCGCAACTGTTCCGAGAGCTAGCCATTGCTACAGAGAGCAAAGGTCGGCGAAGGAGGCAACCGAGCGAGGCTCATCCTTCTGCTTGACGCTCTCAAGCTCTACTGCTTACTAGGAATATTAACCATGTCACCACCGCACCCGATTTTACTCGTTGCCGATAATCCTGACGATGAAGCGCGAACGATGCGAGCTCTGCGCCGGGGACAAATCCCCAATGTTATCCAGTTGCGCATGATGGGGAAGCCGCGTTGACGGCACGCTTTAGCGCTGCTCGGTTGCCGCGCACCCCGGGGATTGTATTGGCTGCTGATGAATGAACTGCTACCAGAAGAGTAATCGCCATGAATAAGCCGCTACAGGTGCTCATCATTGAAGATTTGGAGGAGGATGCATTGCTTGTCCTCCGATCGCTGCGGCGCAATGATTTTCAAATCGTTTGGGAACGAGTAGAAACCGCTGAGGCACTACGCACGCAGCTACAAACTCAGCCGTGGGATGTCATTATCTCGGACTACCGCTTACCTGGCTTTGATGCCCCCGCAGCTTTGAAAATTGTTAAGCAGAGCCAGTTGGACATCCCATTCATCGTGGTGTCGGGCACGATTGGCGAACATCTGGCTGTGAATATGATGAAGGCCGGTGCGCATGATTACCTCATGAAGGGTAACTTAACGCGTCTGCCTGAAGCCGTAAGGCGGGAATTGCGCGAAGCGCAGATCCGGGCCGAGCGACAACAGTCTGCGTCAGCTCTCATCCAGAGCGAATCGAAAAGCCGCGCCATCCTAGCCGCTATCCCTGATCTTCTTTTGAGAGTGGGCAGCGATGGCGTTTACCGGGAAGTCGTAACGGGGCAGCCTGAAATCGAGGTATTCTTCGCCGGGCACAATCCCGTTGGGCTTATGATGCAGGATGTTTTGCCTGCGGAGTTAGCGGCACAACAGCAGCACTATTTGCAACAAGCCTTACAGACCGGCCACTTACAAGTTTATGAGCAAAGTGTGCAAGTCGGCGATCGCATCCAGGAACAAGAAATACGAGTGGTCAAAAGTGGCGAAGATGAAGTGCTATTTATGATCCGCGATATTAGCGATCGCAAGCAAGCCGAAGTTGAACGATTGCAAACCGAAAAAGTCCGCTTAGAACTCAATTTGTTAGAGCAAATTCTTGACATTGTTCTGGCTGGCTATTGGGACTGGGATATCCCTAAGCATCAGGAATATCTTAGCCCTGGCTTTAAGCAGATGTTTGGCTACGAAGACCATGAACTCCCGAACCAACCCGAAACCTGGCAAGAACTCATCTTTCCAGAAGACTTAGCTGGCGTTTTGGATTGTTTTGAGCGTCACATTCAGAGTCGTGGCAAAATCCCCTACTACAACGAAGTTCGCTATCGTCACAAGGATGGATCAACCGTGTGGGTGATTTGCTCAGGGCAGGTAATTGAATGGGATGCCAGGGATAAACCCATCAGAATGATTGGCTGTCACATCGATATCAGCGATCGCAAACAAGCGGAGGAGCAACTCCAACACACCAACGAACAACTCGCCCGCGCCACCCGCCTCAAAGACGAGTTTCTCGCGAATATGAGCCATGAGTTACGGACACCGCTCAACGCTATTCTAGGTATGACCGAAGCCTTACAAGACCAAGTCTTTGGGCACCTCAATCAGGCCCAACTCAAATCGCTACAAACTGTTGAGAGCAGTGGTTCTCATCTCCTAGAACTGATCAACGACATTCTCGACGTCGCCAAAATCGAATCCGGTCGCATAGAACTGAAGATCAAGCCAACCTGTGTAGCGACGCTTTGCAAATCTAGTCTTGCCTTTGTCCAGCAACAGGCTCTGAAAAAACGCCTACAAATCCAAACAAAATTACAGCCTCATCTACCCGATGTCATGGCTGATGAACGATATATTCGCCAGGTCCTGATCAACCTCCTGACCAATGCCGTCAAGTTCACGCCGGAAGGAGGACAGATCACTTTGGCCGTGAACCACGAAAAAAATCTAGCCGTAGAAAATAATACAATAGCCCAGTCACCTACCTGCTTAAGGATCTCTGTGCTGGATACTGGCATCGGCATTGCTCAAGACGATCTCACAAAACTCTTCCAGCCTTTCGTGCAAATCGACAGTGCGCTGAATCGTCAGTATGCAGGAACGGGGCTAGGATTAGCCCTGGTCAAGCGCATCGTTGATCTCCATGGTGGGCACGTGGAGGTCACGAGTGAGGTCAATGTCGGTAGTTGCTTCGCCATCAGTTTGCCCTGTTGTATGAATCAGCCAAGTAGATCCAGCCAGGTGGGCTCCCCAACTAATTCTGATTTCACCATCGACCGCCCTAAACCTGAAGTAGCTCCCCTGATTCTCTTGGCAGAAGATAATGAAGCCACCATTCGAACTATTTCCAGTTATTTAAAAGCCAAAGACTATCGGATTAATTTGGCAAAAAATGGAGCTGAAGCCTTGACTTTGGCAAAAGCTCAGGCTCCCGATCTCATTCTTATGGATATTCAAATGCCAGGCACGGATGGTTTCGAGGCTATGCAGCAAATCCGACACGATCCAGCACTTGTCAATATCCCAATCATTGCCTTAACCGCTCTAGCAATGCCCGATGACCAAAACCGCTGTCTAGCCGCTGGAGCCAATGCATATTTAGCCAAACCTGTAAAACTGAAACAGCTTGCGATGCTAGCACAACAGCTACTAATTGCTCAGGAACAGCAAACGGCCAAAACAGATCAGCCGTTACAACTTTGGGCACTGGTTTTCTAAAGGGTGGTAGCTAGAATTTTTATACTGCATAGCTTTTAGCCCATGAGATGCCCCCATTGCC